>JAGVNQ010000227.1 GCA_020053195.1 Sideroxydans sp. | reverse complement strand
AGCGGCGGCTTGATGGGCGGGCTGTTGGGCGGCTTGCTGGGCGGCGGCAACACCCGCCGCCAGAGTGCGGGCGAAGCCATGGTGAAAAGCGTGGTGCGCACCGTCGGCGCGGAACTGGGACGGCAACTGGTGCGCGGCGTGCTGGGGTCGCTGATGGGCGGCAGTACGCGCACGCGTCGATAAAGAAACAACTTCATATCAGCCACGGATGAACACAGATGAAACACGGATAAACCTTATGCCAGAACCAAGCATCCGTGTTTCATCCGTGTGTATCCGTGGCTAAATAGTATTTCCAAATTTAACAATGCCCTCTTCCGCAGCCACCATCAGCCAGCAACTGCACGCCCTAGCCTCGCCCGAAACGGCGGCAAATCTGCAACGTTTTTTCAAAACCGGGGCGGGGCAATACGGCGAAGGGGATGTGTTTCTCGGCATCAAAATCCCGCCGTTGCGCGCGCTGGCGAAACAGCATTGCGCTGTCACCTTGCCCACCATTTCGACCCTGCTGGATTCGCCTTATCACGAGCAGCGGATGTTTGCGCTGTTGCTGTTGATGCAGTTTTATCAGCGCGCTTCCGAAGCCGAACAAGCCGCCGCCTTCGATCTGTATTTGAGCCGCACCGCCCGCATCAACAACTGGGATTTGGTGGATGTTTCCGCGCCGCATATCGTCGGGCGCTTTTTGCAAAACAGGCCGCGCAAAATTTTGCACCAGTTGGCGCGCTCGCCCGTGTTGTGGGAGCGGCGCATCGCGATCATCGCCACGCTGAGTTTTATTCGGTTGAACGATTTCGGCGATACGCTGCGCATCGCCGAAACGTTGCTGCACGATGAACATGATCTGATGCACAAGGCCGTGGGCTGGATGTTGCGCGAAGTGGGCAAGCGCGACCTTGCCAGCGAAGAGGTCTTTTTAAAAAAACATTACCGCAATATGCCGCGCACCATGCTACGGTACGCCATCGAACGTTTTCCAGAACAGAAACGCTTGCAATACCTGCATGGAACTGCCTGAAAAATCGGGAAGATTTTTCACGTTCTTTCTTGATTCTTGTTTTGCGTTTCTATAGAGTTACAACCAAATAATTACTCTAAAGCAAAACCGCTTATGGGCACATTCAAAGTTTTACAGTTCAACATGCAATTCGGTCAGACGTGGGATGCCGCTGACCCCGATAAAGCGCCTATCGACTTGCGGCAGACGATTGCCGAAATACTGCGCCAGGATGCCGACATTGTGTTGCTGCAAGAAGTCGAACAAGCCCAACCCGGCGGCAAACAGATTAACCCGCCGCCCAATTACACCCGGCTCAGCCAGGCCCTCAACGGCTACCACGGTTATTTCTCTTATCCGAAAGCCGACCCGCGCGAATTGCCTTTCGGCATCGGACTGGCAATATTTTCCAAAACCCCGCTGTACGATCCGTTCCGTCTCGAACTGCCTTCGCCGCCGGTCGAATTTGAATTTAACGGCGAATCAAAAACGCCCACCGACCGCTTGTTGATCGGCGCAAAAACCACCCTGGACGGGCACGAAGTGCAGCTCTATAACACCCACCTGCTGGCTTTCTTCATGCTCAATTCGTCAGGTTCGATCCATACCGGGCAGCGCCAACTGGTGCTGAA
Organism: Sideroxydans sp.; assembly: GCA_020053195.1. Taxonomy (GTDB): domain Bacteria; phylum Pseudomonadota; class Gammaproteobacteria; order Burkholderiales; family Gallionellaceae; genus Sideroxyarcus. The sequence goes on along the minus strand of JAGVNQ010000227.1, from coordinate 1,507 downwards.
TCAACTCAATAAATCGCGCATCCCCACCCTGCTGGGTGGCGACTTCAACGCCAGCAACCACATCGACTTGGTCGACAAATTTGCGCAGGAAGGATTTCGCACGGTGCAATCCAAAGAAATCACCTGGCGGCGCATGCCTTACGTGCTTGACCATATTTTCTACGACCCGCAATTGCGCATGGTCAGCTATGCGGTGATCCCCACCCTGTCTTCCGACCACCATTTGCTGGTGGCCAATCTGGATTTCGTGAGTTAGTTTTTTTCGTTCATGCGGCGGTTGCCGGGTTGTTTCAACACCACCCGCTCCACCTGCACGCTAGTCTCACCATCCCCCAACCACACCTGCCCGTCCTGAATGGTGCATTGCAAATTCATGTTGCGTTGCGCCAGCCCTGCCAGCGCCTTGGTGCTTTCCGTGGGCAGATTGATGATGGTGAGATTTTTCTGGCGCTCGAACTGTGCCGCGTTCTGCGCGTACCACATCTCGACCACGCGCCCGCCATAGCCATACACCACCACCTGATTGGCACGCCCGCAGGCTTTGCGGATCAGCTTCTCGTCCGGGATGCCCACGTCTATCCACGACTCGATGGAACCGGTCAAATCCTTCTGCCACAAGTCCGCCTCGTCATCGTCCGTCATGCCCTGCCCGAACTCCAGATACTCGTGCGCGTGCAAAGCAAACGCCAGCAAACGCACCATAAGGCGCTCATCCGTTTCGGAAGGGTGGCGCGCCAAGGTCAGCGCGTGATCCTGATAATAGTGACGCTCCATATCCGCGATTTGCAGATTGGCTTTGAAGATAGTTGCTTTGATTGCCATGGATTTATGAACCCTTAAAACAAAAAAACTAGCCACAGAGAACACAGAGGTCACAGAGAAAGTCGTGCGAGAAAAACTTTTTCGAGGATTAAATGAAGAGTGAATAAACCTCCCCTATCTCTGTGAACTCTGTGTCCTCTGTGGCAAATGGTTTTACAAACTTACGGCTGTAGCAGGTTTATTCCACCACCCGCCCGCGCAACGATTTCGTCGCGCCGCGTTTGACTTTGCTGTCCACCCGCTGCCGTTGCGCGCTGCGCGAAGGTTTAGTGGCAACGCGCGGTTTGGGTTTTACCGCCACCGACAACAGCAACGCTTTCAAACGCCGCAACGCCTCATTGCGATTCTGTTCCTGATTGCGATATTCCTGCGCTTTGATGACGACCACGCCGTCTTTGGTGATGCGCTGGTCGTTCAGTTGCAGCAGACGTTCTTTAAAATCTTGCGGCAGCGATGATGCACCGACATCAAAGCGCAAATGCACCGCGCTCGACACCTTGTTCACATTCTGCCCGCCCGCGCCCTGCGCGCGCACCGCAGTCAGCTCGATCTCGCGCTCGGGGAGGATGACATTGTGGATGATGTACAACATCAAAATCCACCACAGAGACACAGAGACACAGAGGAAAAACCATGAGAAAAGCCGCCCCTCAACCCAAATTTTTGAATTATGGATTTTGCTTTT
>JAGVNQ010000172.1 GCA_020053195.1 Sideroxydans sp. | reverse complement strand
TTGCCCGTCTCGAACGCGCCGATGGCGTTGGCAGTGATTTCGCTGATCGAATCGTCCGCCTCCTTGAACAGCTTACGCCCGTAACCAGTGGCGATCAGGTATTTGATGTCCTCGCGCTGCAAACCCAACTCGGCCAGCAACGCGTTCAGCGCCGCCGTGGAATTTTTATGAAACAAACTGCCCGACGGCGCGACATGCACCCCGGCGATATTGCCGTCCTCATTCACCACCGCGACCTTGATGGCAGTAGAACCCACGTCTATGCCTGCAAAATATTTCATCTGAACCTTTCAAACTTAACACCGAAAATCTAGCCACAGAGAACCTAGCCACAGAGAACACAGAGAAAGTCTGAGCAATTTCACCGTTTTGCTCCCTTCGCCCGCTGGCGGGAGAAGGGCTGGGGATGAGGGTTTATGCGCTGCAACAAATCTATTTACAGCTCAACGCCCCTCACCCTAACCCTCTCCCGCCTGCGGGAGAGGGAACATGCTTTGCAACCATTTGCACCGGATATTTGCATGTTGAACTACAAGTTACGCCCCCTGATTTATCTGTTCTTTCTCTGTGATCTCTGTGTCCTCTGTGGCAAATTGTTTTTAACAAACCTCACGCAAACGCCCGTCAATAGACGTTCTACAACATGCACATCGTGTAGATGCCCGTATTTAGGGCATCTACACGATACTGGCTTTATGTTTTTTCCTGTTCTTCAACGCCTCCAAAAACGCTTCAATCCGCGTCGATAGCTGTCCCTTGTCGTCAGTGCTGTAATCCGTTTCCACATACAGCATAGCGATGCCTGCTTTGTTGAACGCGTCGGCCACGCTGCGGTATTCCATCTCATACACCTGGCATCCGGCGAAGGCTTGATACACCACGCCATCCACGCCGTAGCTCTTCACCAGATCGAGCAAGCGGCGGATGCGGTCGTCGTTGCGGGTGAAGATGGGGCAGGTGCAGGGTTTCAGATATTTGTCGGCGAGGCTATCCACCATATCGTTCACCATCCACTCATCGACGGCGGTCATGTCGTACAACATGCGGTTGGAGGAACAGGTTTCGTCGGTGACCACCACCCCGCCCGCTTCTTCGATCAGCAACGGCAATTTGAGATTGGGAAAAATGGGCGGCGAGCCGGTGAACAGCACGCGCGGCGCTTTGCTTTGCACGGCTTTGAAGCCGGACTGCTCGCGTTGCGCCAACTCTTCGTTGAGCTTTTCCACCGCCGCAGTCCAGCGTTCGATGTCGTCGAAGAAATACGCGTTAGTCACCAGAAACGCATCCTTGCCCAGAATCAGCGAAGGCGATTTGAGGCGGAAGTTGTGCAGCGTGCGGAACGCGACTTGCGCACGACTGGTTTTCGCCATCGCCGCCTGCAAGTTTTTGCGCGTAAGTTTTTTGCCGGTCAGCTCACGCAAGCGCACCGCGAACTGGCGCACCGAACGCCGCCAATACACGCGCGCCGCTTCGCTCTCTTTCACGTTGGGTAACTCCAGGTCGTACACCTGATAGCCCATGCCCTCCATCATCACGCTGGCCTTTTTCTTCTGGTCGCAGGTGGTGGGATTCACAATCAAATCCGGCTTGCCGATTTTCGGAATCACCTTATCCGCATTGAGCATGCCCAGCGTCGCCTTCACCAGCGAACAGGATTTGGCCGGCATAAAATCCGCGCCCTTCTGGTCATAGTGATACGAGCCGTTGCACAGCCGCATCGGCGTTGCACCGAAGGCATAAATCAACTCTTCCGGCGCATGAATACACGTCGTGCCCACCAGCTTGCCCTCGTGCTTCACCTCTTCGCCGTGGCAATACACCTGCCGGAACAAATCGTAGAAATAGTGCATGGACTGCGGGTTGTCCTGAAAGTCATCCACGATGTGATCCAGCATCGTTTGCGCTTCGCCCGCCTGGCGCGAACGGCTGTACGGCGCGGGTTGAATCGGAATTATTTTTGAAGTTTCATTTTCCATCGGGTGTTCCCTTGTGCATACGTTTGATAAAGCCTTGTTCGGTCGATTCAAAAATCGGGATGCCCGCGAAGGTGGCTTTTAGCGCGCCGTTTTCCGGGCACGACGCGACGCACTTGAGGCATAAGGTGCAGTCGTCGGTCATGATTTCTTTGCGGTTCACATCGTCGGCGATATCCTTGATCTCCTGATCGCACACGCGATAACAATCGCCGCAGCGCGTGCATTTGCTGCCGTCTTTTCGGAGGCGCAGCAAGGCGGGCTTGGACAGCAGATAATGGAACGCACCCATCGGGCAATAGAAGCAGAAGAAGCGTTTCTTGATAAATGCGCCGACGAAGAACAAGCCCGTTACCGTCAGCCCCAGCACGGTCATAATCATGTTGATCTTGCTGGAAAAGTCGATGGTCAGATAGGAGAAATCTCCCGCGAACATCGGGATGATGGTGCGCCCCGGACAGATCATGCAGAACGGCGACTTCAAATCCTTGTTAAACCATCCGCCGCCAATTCCCAGCGGGATAATGAACAGCAATGCCAGCAGCACATATTTAATCAGCGCCAAGCCTTTGAACTGCCCCCAGGTGTAACGCGAATAGCGGATGCCCGTCTTTCGTCTGATGGAAGTCATCCAATCCTGAATCGTGCCCACCGGACACACGAAGCCGCACCAGCCTTTGTTCAGCGCGATGAACCACAAATAGAAGGTGAGAAATCCGGTCAACACCGTCAACCCGGCAACGCTGAACAACTTTTGCCACGACCACGCCATCTGATGTTGCAGCGGCATCAAATAACACATGCCGCCGCGACCTTCGGCGTTGTAGCCGCAAGCGAATGTCGGCAGGCTCTTGCCGAGTTCAACGCCCAGATAACCGCCATACACCAGCAGCGCGAAGAAAAACAATTGCAGCCAGAATCTGAAACGGTTGAATTGAACGTTATTGACCGCAGCGCGAACCGCTTCAAGCCTTGTCATCGACGCGCACCTCTTGATAAGGCTTCAGGCGGCGGCGACGGTACAAATAAATCGCCACCCCGCCAAACACGATAACGAATAATGCGATGCCCAAGCCCCACGCATATGAACGATAGTCGTAAGGAGAAGGACGATACTTGCCGGGCAACGTCGCCACGTAATGCGCGGAAGTGTATGGCGTGCCATCCAGCGCTCCCGCTTCATTCTTGTCCATCTCGGCAACCGCGATGAAGGTGTCGGTATGGTATTTCTTGAACTCGAACCACTTGGGAAAATAGGCGCGAATCACCGTGAATGAAGCGCGTCCGCTGTCGTCGCTGACCACCGTATTGCGCCAGCCTTCCTGCGTAATCATGGTCACCGGAATACCCGCAAGCGGCTTGCCGAAACTCAACACCAAAAAGTTCACCACATCGCCCGACACCAGTCGCACCATGCAACCTTCGTCCGGCTTGTGTTCGCGCACCACTTCCAGCGGCGAATTCACATTGATGATCGGCTTGGCGACCGCCTCCTCGTCAACCTCCTTTGCCACGCAAGAAGCCCACAGCAACTCGGCCTTGGGCAACTGCACTTGCAGCTTGCCGTTTTCAACTTTGCACTGCTCCAGATACAGATCGTAAAAACCCACTTTGGGCAGACTCGTTTTAAGCGTCAGCCGCCCCGCCACCGATTCGGCATCAAATTCGGTTTTGCCGCCGTCCAAATCAATCATCGTCAAACGTTCGTTGCTGTTTGCCGTCGCAATGTATTGCGCGCTTTTGATGTTATCGCCCGAGCGCAACCACACCTGCTTGCCGGGTTGATGATCCTTGCCCGGCGCTTCACCATCCAAACTGACCTGCGCATCGTGATCGTGTTTCTTTTCGGCGGCAGGTGCCGCCGCCGCAACAGCGCTCTGCGCAGGCATTTCGTGGTGATGCTCATGTTGCATTGCGTCCGGCGCGGCTTTGGGCGGCGCGGTTTCGGACAGCCAGAACACATCGGCGCAGGCGATGCTTGTTTGCAGCAAGCCGCACAACACGGCAAAGCGAAAAGACTTACATCCTGTCATCGCTGACTCTTTCTTAAACCCAAAATAATTCATCGAAAATTTCGCGCTGTTGTAGGTCGGGCTTTAGCCCGACATGTCGGGTTAAAACCCGACCTGCAATGCTCCGTGCAATTAGTAATTCCCTACAATTTCCAGCGACGCGCTGCGTCCCGGCTGCACGTAATATTCGTAGTACTTTCTATCCGTCAGGTTATCCACCATGAAATTGAGCTTGAAGTGCTTCGTCATCCGATAGCCCACTTTCAAATTGCCCACGGTATAAATGCTGTAACCGGTCCATACATCCTTGACCACATCCGAGTTGTCGTTGCTGGTGTATTGCAGACCCACGTAGCGCGCCGAGAGTGCGCCAGACCAATCGCCTTGCGCCGCCTCCAGCGCAAGGCTGGCGGTGTTCTTCGGCACGTTGGTCACAAATTTTCCGACCATGCCGCTGTTGGTCGCATCGGCGGTGATGCGCGCATCGGTATAACCGTAGCTGCCGCTGAGCGTCAGCCAGCGCAACACGGGATACGCGCCGGACAACTCGATACCGCGCGCCAAGCCCTTACCGGCATTCACCTTGGTCGATTCCGTGTTGATAATTTTGTTATAGACCGGGTCGAGATACGGCGTAGCCAGCGTGGTGTCTTTGGAATAAATCAAATCGGTGGTGGTGGTGACGAAATAAGCGGCTTTGAAATCGCCGCCATCGGCGAAATTGAATTCCAGCCCCAGATCGAACGAGCGCGCTTTTTCCGGTTTCAAATCGGGGTTGGATTTGGTCATGCGGCTCACCGCCGGATCGATGCCGCCGTTCCAGCTCGGGTTGGCGAACAGGTATATGTTCTTGGGCGCGGTGAAGCTGCTGCCGACCGAACTCTTGATCGACAGATTGTCACGCAGCTTGTAAACCGCAGCCAGTTTCGGGCTGAACGCCGAGGCGTTGCGGTCGGCGAACACGGTGGTGCTGGCCACGTTGGGCGCGACCGGAGTAATCACCGCCGCCGTCGCTCCCGCTTTCCACGCGTCATAACGTCCGCCCACATACAGCGTCAGCTTCTTGCCTGCTTCCACCTGATCCTGCACAAACAGCGAACGGGTGGTGCTATCGGCATCCACTTGGTCGATCACCGTCGTTCTGGAATCCGTGTCCGACCAGTTCGACAGGTTGTATTTCTTCTGATTCAGTTTGCCCATCTCGGTGGCCAAACCGACGATCAGGAACTGGCGCTCTCCAAGCGGCCTGCTCAATTGCACGCCGGCGTTGGTGGTGGTGTTGGGCGTGGTGCTCAACGTGCCCGCGCCCGAAGTCAGCGTGGCTCCCGCCTTGTTCAGCGCGTAGCCGTAATCGCGCACGATCTGGCCGATGTTCACGCTGAGTTTGCTGTCGCCGAACACCTCGCCGTCATAGCCGCCGAAATAGCGCTTCGCGCCGCTGAATGGAGAATTGCCGTAAAAATTGGATTCCTGAATGGAGGTCTTCAGGCCGTTCAGACTGAGGTTGGTCGCAGTTGCAGTGATAGGAATCGGGCTGCCCGTAGCCGCATTCGTCAGGTAGCTGTGATATGGCTCGTAGCGGTTTCTGTTTTCATTCCAGGCAAAGCCGCCGAAAATTTTCGCGCTGGGCGACAGATCGAAATACAACTTGGCTTGCGCGTTTTTCTGGGTGGATGCGGTCTTCCCCATATCGCCCACGATGTAGGTCGTCGCGCCTTTGTTGGTCGTGGTCTGAATCGCGCCGTTCACCACCACAGCACCTGCCGCAGGCACACCGGACGGTGTCTTGGTCACGTAGTCGGCGGCATAACCGTCGCGGTCTTTTTCAGAAACCCCGAACACGATGCCGAGGCCGTTCTCGAACTTGTTGCGATACATCGCGCTGGCGTATTTGCCGCCGCTGTCGCCGCCGCCTTTGCCAATCTTCAAATCCATTTCTTTTTTGGTCGGCGCTTTGGTGGTCACGCTAATCAAACCGCCCATCGCGTTGCTGCCGTACAAAGTCGAGTTCGCGCCCGGCACGACTTCGACGCGCTCCACGTCGTCCATGGACACCATCGCCCAGTTGATCGCGCCCGAATAAGCGTCCGCCATATTCATGCCGTCCACCAGCACCGCCACGCGCCCGTTCTGCCCGCGCATCGAAAGAACAGCGGTTGTGCCCGGCTTGGAACTGCCCATCGCCCCGCCGCGCAAATACATGCCCGGCACTTTGGCCACCATCACATCGCCCAAGCGCTGGCTGTTGGTTTTATTTATCTTGCTCGCGGTGAATACTGCGACGTTGGATGGCGCTTCGATCGAGGACTGCGCGATACGGGATGCGCTCACCACCACATCACCCAGCACCTGCGGAGCAACATCCGGGGCGGTTTCTTGTACTGTCGCCGCAACAACAGGCTTGGCTTCTTCGGCAGATAAATTTCTGGCGAACATCATGCCCAGCGCGAGCGACATCGCGCCAGTAACAACGAGTTTCTTATTCATACACCCCTCATTTATTCCAAAATATTTATTTTCAAATCG
>JAGVNQ010000335.1 GCA_020053195.1 Sideroxydans sp. | reverse complement strand
GCTGGATAAAGGCGACGATAGCCTGCCCGCCACCAGCGGCGCGGCGCGCGAATCTTTGAATGACCTGATGAGTGTAACAAATGGTTTGCTGCAAAACGTGGACAAAATGCAGCAGGGGCGCGAGGATTTGCTGGCGATGGCCAACGCGATTATTGCCGTCGGAAAAACCAACGGCGAGTTTCGCGGCCCGTTGCAACAAATGATTGACAGTTATAGCGGCGAGAAAAAAATGGTCGCCGTCAAGCTTACGCTGGCCGTGGAACAGATCGCCAAAGATAGCGACAAAATGTTGAACGGAAAAATTACGCTGGAACAGTTGGCCCAATTGGGCATCAGCACCTATTCCGCCGAGGACGCGCTGAACATGCTTCCCGCCGAAGATCCGCTGGTTCAGGAAGCAGCAATACTGTTTGTTCCGTATAAAACCAGTGTAGAAACGCTGGTGGGCCGTGCGAATAATCTGGTTGAAACCAACGCTTTGGCCATTCTGATCCAACACGATATCGAGACTGCACTGGACAAGGTCGAAGTTTTGGTCGGCGCTTATCGAAACCCGTTTATCGTTCGCGTCACATCCATCGTGGCTCCGATTTTGGCTTTGCTGTTGCTGTGGGACTTGTTGTTGCTGGTCAAGGAATTCATCGACGATTCGGCACGCCGCAGTCGGGAAGCGGAACGCATCAACCGCGAGAACCAGAATGCTATTTTGCGCCTGATGAACGAGTTGTCCGATCTGGCAGACGGTGACTTGACCGCGCGCGCGACAGTGTCTGAGGACATCACGGGAGCCATCGCCGACTCGATTAACTACACCACGGACGAGCTGCGCAAATTGGTCGAACGCGTGAACACCGCCTCGCAACAGGTGACCAAGGCCACCGGCGATGCGGGTACGGTAACCAAGGGGCTGTTGGCGGCGACACAGAAACAGGCCGCCGAAATTCGCGATGCCGGCGGCGCGGTTGACCTGATGGCCAGATCCATTCAGGAAGTTGATAGCAGCGCGGCGCAGTCCTCGCAAGTGGCGCGCCGCACGCTGGAAGTGACCGAACAAGGCGCGCAAGCCGTGCGAAATTCCGTGGCCGGTATGGACGGTATCCGCGAGCAAATTCAGGAAACTTCCAAACGGATTAAACGGCTGGGCGAAAGCTCGCAGGAGATCGGTGAAATCGTTGACCTGATCTCGGACATTACCGAACAGACCAACGTGCTGGCGCTGAACGCGGCGATTCAGGCGGCTTCTGCGGGTGAAGCGGGACGCGGCTTCGCGGTGGTTGCGGAAGAAGTGCAGCGCCTCGCGGAACGTTCCGCCGAGGCGACCAAACAGATCGGCTTGCTAGTCAAAACGATTCAGGGCGACACCCAGGATGCGGTGGCGGCGATGGAGAAAAGCACGCAGGGTGTAGTGGAGGGTGCAAAACTTTCCGACGAAGCCGGTAAATCGCTGCAGGAAATTGAGCGATCCACGCGCGAACTGACCGACCTGGTGAACAGTATCTCGGTATCCACGCAAGTGCAGAACGACATGGCGCGCGAAGTGTCAACCATCATGGCCGATATTTTGAAGATTACCGAGCAAACATCAAAAGGTACTCAACTCACCAGCGCATCGGTTGCCCAGCTGGAAAGTTTGGCGACAGAACTGGATGGCTCGGTTTCCGGCTTCAAACTGTAAAGGGCAAACGTGTCCGCTCCGTCCAATTCGTTGCCGCTGCTGTCGGTCAAAGCTGAGCTGGATAGCTCGTTGGCTGCTATCAGCCGAAATCTGGAAGATTTTTTTTCAGACAGCAGCAACCTGCAAGCGCTAAACAAGGCCAAAGAAGAATTGCATCGCGTCAAGGGCGTGCTGCAAATGCTTGTAATGCACGGTTTGGTCGCGTTTTGTGCAGAGCTGGAAACCTTGTTGCAAGATCTCTCCGCGCGCCCGCAGGATACTTCTTCCATGCGCCAGGATGCCGCCCACCGCGCTCTGTTTGGCATGACCCATTATCTGGATGCGCTGGTTGCTGGTGCGCCTAACGCCACTCTGCGCTTGTTTCAGGAATATCAGGAGTTGCAACAGGCGCGCGGCATCGAAATGGCTTTCGAGTCCGATCTGTTTTTCCCGGACTTGCAGGTAGAACTGCCCGCTGCGTTGTTGAACGAGGAAATGCTGGGTGATGCGCAGGCTCACATTAAAAGCTCGCGCGTTCTTTACCAACAAAATCTGCTGAAGTGGCTGCGCCAGGATGACACCATTGAAGCCTTGCGCGGCATGATGTCCGCCGTGCGCGTCGTTCTTTCCTGCGTTGAACAAAATAATCAGCGCGCGTTCTGGTGGGTCGCCGGCGGATTGTTGAATTGCGTGTTGCACGACGGCGTTCCGCCGGAGTTGAACGTCAAAAAAGCCCTTAGCCGCATTGACCAGAGAATGCGCTCTTTGCTCGAAAACAATGCTTTCGACGAGGAAACCGCGCTTTGCGAAATGCTTTATCTGGTTGCGCGCAGCCACACCGTCAGCAAAACAGTCGAAAACATCAAACAAACTTTCGATCTGGATACTTATCTGCCGGAAACCCCGCCCTTGCCGCCCAGCGAGACGGCGGCGCTGCTCGACAAGATGCGCGCGCTGCTTACTGCGGCCGACGAAACCTGGGAGCGCTGCGTAGCAGAAGATGCTGCGGCGCGCGCCCCGTTTGCCGAACAAGCCGAGCAGTTGTACCTGCTTTCAGAGCAGCTTGACCGCAATACTTTGCAGTTCTTGTGCAAACAGATACGCACAATCGCCGTGCATACCGATGATGCCGATCACGTGCAGCGCATTGCGGTGGATATGGCGATGGCGCTGTTGCTGCTCAACAGCGGGCTCAATCATTACCAGCATTTGGGCAGCGGATTCCACGAGCAAACGCGCCTGCTGAGCATGCGCTTGCAGGCGGGCATGATGCGTATGCCGGAAGATTCGGGCAAACTGGATAGCCTGGTTTCGCTATTTTGCGAAATGGAACAGCGCGATGTGATGACACCGCTGGCTGTCGAAATGCAAAATAATTTGCAGCATATCGAGCAAGGTCTGAACGCCTTTTTCGGCGATGCGGCCAAACGCGCCGAACTGCCGCAAGTCAACCGTCTGATAGGTCAGGTGCAAGGCGGTTTGCATATTTTGTCGCTCGATTATGCCGAGCAATTGCTTTCGACCTTAAACCAGATCATCACTCGCTACCATCAAGGTGTCACGCCATCCGCGAGCGAAATGCGAGTGGTCGCTTCGGCGGTCAGCGTGATGGAAGATTATGTGCATAGTCTGACGCTGGGACAAAAAGCCGACCCGGCAGGTTTGATCTCTACCTTGCATGAATTAACCGAGCTGAGCGCCCATGCCGGGCAAGCTGACTTGTCTTCTCCGGAGGACACGGTGATTCCCGCCGGAGTCTCCATTCGTTCGGGAAATGAAGATGCCGAACTGCTCGAAGTCTTTATGGAAGAAGCGCAGGAAGTCATGGAGACTTTGCGCACCAATCTCGATATTGCGCGCTTGCATCTGGATAGCCGCGAGCCATGGATTACCATCAGACGCGCATTCCACACCCTCAAGGGCAGCGGTCGCATGGTGGGGCTCACGGAATTAGGTGAAGTCGCCTGGGCAGTCGAACGCGCGATGAACAGTTGGTTGGCCAAAAACCAGCCCGCCACACCGGAATTACTCGAAGTGATCGGCGATGCGGAAGTGCTGTTCCAACACTGGGTGGATATGCTCAAGAGCGGCAGTACCACCGCGCATATTGATACTTCGTATTTGCTCACCGTGGCCGACTGCATCGAAACCGGCAAACCGCTGCCGCAGCCCGAGCAACCGGTTCATGCCGAAGTTGAAATTCAGGCAGAGATCGCCCCTCCTGCACCTCCTGCACCTCCCGAAGTTGTCGAGCAAGTGGTCACACCCGCTGTACCGGCGGAAGAACCACAAGTGCAAATCGGCTCGGTCATCATGTCGCCCATGTTGTTCCGCATTGCGTCCGAGGAAGCTGGCGAGCGCGTCAGTGCGCTGCAAACTCATTTGGCCGATATGCAAAAGGATGAGGCGCATACCGTTTCTTACGACTTCATGCGCGCCGCGCACACGCTGGCCGGAGTCAACCGCACCATGGGGTTCATCTCGGTTGCCGAGTTGTCATATGCCTTGGAACAGTGGCTGGAACCCCGCATCGACAAACAAGGCATCGTGAGCAACAGCCAGCTCGCATTGCTGGATGCGGTTATTCAGCACTTGGATGCGATGTGTACTTCGGTCAGAAACCTCGAAGAACCGCAGGCGCAACCTGATCTAAATGCGCGCCTGATCGCAGACAAAATTGCCGCCGCATTGGTCGAAACCCCACCTGTCGCCACTGCTGTCGTTGAACCCGAGTCTATCCCTGTGGTGGAATACGAGCCGCTCGAACCCGCACCGCAAATTGCCGCCGCAGAGCAACCCAAGGAAGAGCCACAAAAATCTGCCCAGCAAGACCGTAAAGTCCATGACGATGTGGACCAGCAATTGCTCCCGATCTTCCTGGAAGAAGCAAACGAGCTGTACCCGCTTATCGGCAGCACCATGCGCTCTTGGCGCGAACAACCCGGCGATGCGCAGTTGGGAAACAATCTTCAGCGCTGTCTGCATACGCTCAAAGGCAGCGCGCGCATGGCTGGCGCAATGCGCTTGGGTGAACTCACCCACCGCGTGGAAGACCGTGTTTCGCAAGCCATTACGCGCAGCGAGTTTAACGAGACTTTGTGGAACGAGATGGACGGCTATCTCGATCGCATCGCCCTCGCGATCGAGCAATTGCAACTTCCGGTTGCCGAAGGCGAAATAGCGCAAGCTCAAGCGCTGCCCGCTTCTGCCCTGATTGCGCCCGCCCTCGCCCAAACTCTGGAAATCGGTGCCGAGCGCGCCATGCAGTCGGCGCTGCTGCGCGTGCGTTCCGATACAGTGGATCGCCTAGTCAACGAAGCGGGCGAAGTCAGTGTGGCTCGCTCGCGTGCCGAACTGGAATTGCGCGAATTCAAAAGTGGCGTGTTGGAACTGACGGAAAGTGTGAACCGCCTGCGCAAACTGGTGCGCGAAATCGAGATACATGCCGAAGGGCAAATGCAGGCTCGCGTTTCGATCACCGGCGAGAGCGCGGAAAAATTCGACCCGTTGGAATTCGACCGTTTTACCCGCTTCCAGGAACTGACACGGTTCATGAACGAAGGCGTGCATGACGTGCAGACCGTGCAGCAAAACTTGTTGCTAAATCTGGCCGAAACCGAGGCGGCGCTCAGTGCGCAGGCCCAGCTAAACCGCGACTTGCAGCAAGGCCTGATGAACATCCGCATGGTGCCGTTCGCCAGCGTCAGCGAACGTTTGTATCGCATCGTCAGGCAGACCGGAAAAGAGTTGGGCAAGCGCGCAAATCTCGAACTTTCGGGCAACGAGATCGAACTGGATCGCAGCGTGCTGGAAAAGATGACCGCACCCTTTGAGCATTTGCTGCGCAACGCGATTGCGCACGGCCTCGAATCGCCGGAGCAAAGAGAGAAATCCGGTAAAGCGCTCAACGGCGAGATCCGCCTGTCATTGCGCCAGGAAAGCAACGAAGTTGTATTCGAGCTGAGCGATGATGGCGCGGGCCTGGACATTTCCCGCATCCGCCAAAAAGCGCTGGAAAATGGCACGATCACCGCCGACAAGGAAGTCAGCGACGAACAAGTCATGCAACTGATCTTTAACGCCGGTCTTTCGACCGCCAAAGAAGTGACCGAAATTTCCGGGCGCGGTGTTGGTTTGGACGTGGTACGCAGCGAAATCTCGGCTTTGGGTGGACGTATTGATGTCACCTCCGAAGTCGGCCATGGTGTTCACTTTATCATCCACTTGCCACTAACTTTGGCGGTCACCAAGACGCTGATGATTCATTCCGGGCAAACCACCTATGCGCTGCCCTCAACCATGGTTGAGCACGTGCAGCAGGTCAAAGCGGTTGATCTCGAAGCGGTCTATCGCCAGGGTTATATTGATTGGCAGGGGCATCGTTACGGTTTGTATTATCTGCCACGTTTGCTGGGTGACGATCAGGCTGAAATATTGAATCAGTCATACAACCCGGTGCTTTTATTGCGCGCCGGCGAGCAGCGCATCGCACTGCATGTGGATGCGCTGCTTGGCAACCAGGAGGTGGTGGTTAAAAACATCGGACCGCAACTGGCGCGTTTGCCCGGCATTGCCGGCGCGACAGTATCCGGTAGCGGCGCGGTAATTCTCATCATCAACCCCATCGCCTTCTCTCAACGCATTGCGGTTGCGGCACCCCATGCCGCCAAGGCAGTCGCGGTTGAAGAAGTGCGCAGCGTACCGCTGGTGATGGTGGTGGACGATTCGCTGACGGTGCGCAAAATCACGACGCGTCTGTTGGAACGAGCGGGCTATCAAGTCGTCACAGCCAAAGATGGCGTTGACGCGCTCGAACAGTTGGCCGATATTACCCCCAGCGTGATGCTGCTCGATGTCGAGATGCCGCGCATGGACGGCTTCGAACTCACCAAACGTCTGCGCAAAGATAGCAAAACTCTCGGTTTGCCGATCATCATGATTACTTCGCGCACTGCCGAGAAACACCGCAATTACGCCTTTGAATTGGGTGTCAACGAGTACCTCGGCAAACCATTCCAGGACGAAGTATTGCTGGAGCACATAGCACGATATATAAGCCTGCCGGAGATGGGCTAACGGAAACAACAAGTCGGTTCGAACTTTGTTTCTTCATCAGGGAGAATATTATGGGTTTGCTAGATTGGTTTTCTGCGTTAGCCAAGGGCGATGACAAACACGCCCACTCCGTCGCCGGTGCTCCGCACTTGGGCGGTATCAAGGAAGAAGCGGTTGTACAAGGCTTGGATTTTGTTGCCGCGATCGAAGCGCACCGCAAATGGAAAGACCGCTTATCGGACTACGCGCAAGGCATATCCACCGAGAAACTCGATCACGCCGTGATCTGCCGCGACGACCAGTGTGCTTTGGGCAAATGGATTTACGGCTCGGGCGGGGTTTTTACCGGACACCTGCCGCTGTTTCACCAGCTCAAAGCGAAACACGCGCAATTCCACATCAGCGCCGCTGAAGTGGTCGATAAAGTACAGCATGGGCGCAAAGAAGAAGCGATAGGCATGCTGCTGGAAGGTGAATTTCCAAAAAATTCGCGCGACGTTCAGTCTCTGCTCTCCAAATTGTATATGGAGATGAAGGGGCAATAACCCGCGTCCGGGCAGGTTTTCAAAACCCGCCTGCCCCGCAAGGCGCATGGATAGGGCATCTACGTGATGTATATGACGTAGATGCCCTATCCATGCGCTTCTTCACGATAGTATATGAAATTGCAGCCGCAAAATTGAGAATAAGGTCGCGGGAAGTTACAATGCCGCCATGCCCGAATTTAATCTCACCAATCACTTTCTGATCGCCATGCCGGCGATGACCGATCCCTTTTTTGCCAAGTCCCTCACCTATGTGTGCGAACACAACGAGCAGGGCGCAATGGGCATTGTGGTAAACCGCCCGATCAGCCTTACGTTGAGCGAGTTGTTCGCGCAAATCAACATGCCGCTCAAGCCGACCGAACTGGAAGATGTACTGGTGCATTTCGGCGGACCGGTACAAACAGATCGCGGGTTTGTTCTGCACGAAACCAGCGGCCCTTGGCAATCCACACTGCATGTTAACGACAAAATTGGCCTTACCACCTCCAAAGATATTTTGCAGGCCGTCGGTGAAGGGACGGGGCCCAAACATTTGCTGGTGACACTGGGTTATGCCGGTTGGACGGAAGGCCAACTCGAACAGGAACTCGCCGACAATGCCTGGCTCAGCGTTCCCGCTACCGAACATATCCTGTTCGACTTACCCGCCGAGGAAAGGCTAACCGCTGCCATGGCGTTGTTAGGCGTGGATTTCGCCTCGCTCTCCGATGAGGCCGGACATGCCTGAGGGCACTCCAAACGGCACTCTTCTCGCATTCGATTTCGGCACCAAACGCATCGGCATCGCAGTCGGCAACACGGTCACCTCGACGGCTCGCCCGCTCACCACCATCAACGACGAAAAAAATGACAACCGTTTTGCGGCAATCGGCGCACTCCTTCAGGAATGGCAACCGGTGGCGTTGGTGGTCGGCCTGCCCTGCAACGACGATGGCACGCCGCACGAAATGACCGCGCTGTGCCGCCGCTTCGCCAACCGCCTGAAAGGACGCTTTAATTTGCCGACTCTGTTGGTGGATGAGCGTTATACTTCCGCCGCCGCAAGCTTGGTGCTGAACGGGGAAGGGATTCATGGCAGGAAACAAAAAACCCTGATTGACCAGTATGCCGCACAGCAAATACTACAAGCGTATTTTGATGAACCCAGCGCAGGAATCCTCGCATGAACAACCCACAATTAAACAAAGACGGTGAACTGCAGCATCTGCTGACCACCGAAGGGCTACCCGCGCGCATTCTGCGCGACCTCCTCGACAAAGCCACCGACTTCGTGAATCTGGCCGAAGGTAGCGAGATCAAAAAAGTGCCTCTGTTACACGGCAAATCGGTGTTCAACATTTTCTTCGAAAACAGCACGCGCACGCGCACCACGTTTGAGATCGCCGCCAAACGCCTGTCCGCCGACGTGGTTAACCTGAATATCGGTTCGTCTTCCACCAGCAAAGGCGAGACGCTGCTCGATACGGTGGATAACCTGTGCGCCATGCATGCCGACATGTTCATCGTGCGCCACTCTACCAGCGGCGCGGCGCACCTGATCGCGCGCCATGTCGCGCCCGAGGTTCACGTCATCAACGCCGGGGATGGTCGCCACGCGCACCCCACGCAAGCGCTGCTGGACATGTTCACCATCCGCCACTACAAAAAAGAATTTCATAACTTGCGCGTCGCCATCGTGGGCGACGTGTTGCACTCGCGCGTGGCGCGCTCGCAAATACATGCGCTGACCACGTTGGGCGTGCCGGAAGTGCGCGTGGTTGCACCAAAAACGCTGCTTCCTACCCAAGTCGAAAAGCTCGGCGTGCAGGTTTATTACGACATGGCGCAAGGTTTGAAGGATGTCGATGTGGTGATGATGTTGCGCCTGCAAAACGAGCGTATGCAGGGCGCGTTGTTACCTTCAGCGCAGGAATATTTCAAATACTACGGCTTGACCCAGGAGCGGTTGGCGCTGGCAAAAGAAGATGCCATCGTGATGCATCCGGGACCGATGAATCGCGGCGTTGAGATCGACTCCAGCGTAGCCGATGGCGCACACTCGGTGATTCTGCCGCAGGTCACCTTCGGCATCGCGGTGCGTATGGCGGTGATGAGCACTTTGGCGGGGGCGAAATGAATATCCATATCAAAAACGGTCGCCTGATCGACCCCAAAAACAAGATCGACGCACAGCAGGATGTGTTCATTGCGGATCGCCGTATCGTCGGCATCGGCACTGCGCCGACAGGGTTTGTTGCGGAGCAGGTGATTGATGCCAGCGGTTTAATCGTGATGCCGGGACTGGTCGATGTCGCGGCGCGGCTGCGCGAGCCGGGTTACGAATACCGGGCCACGCTGGAATCCGAAATGAATGCGGCAGTGGCGGGCGGCGTAACTTCGTTGTGTTGCCCGCCCGATACCGATCCGCCGCTGGATGAACCGGGGTTGGTGGAAATGCTCAAGCACCGCGCGCGTTCGCTCAATCAGGCGCGCGTGTTTCCGCTCGGTGCGCTGACTTATGGTTTGAAAGGTACAGAACTGACCGAAATGGCCGAGCTTACCGAAGCTGGCTGCAAGGCGTTCGGACAAGCCAATGCGCCGTTGACCGATACGCGCGTGCTGATGCGCGCCATGCAATACGCGGCCACGTTCGGTTATCGCGTGTGGTTGCGTCCGCAGGACAGCTTCCTCGCGCAAGACGGCGTAGCACATGACGGCGAGGTCGCCACCCGCTTGGGATTGCCCGGCATTCCGGTGGTGGCCGAAACTACCGCGCTGGCGACCATGTTGCAATTGGCGCAGGAGACCGGTGTTACTTTGCACATCTGTCGCATCTCCAGTGCGGCGGGTGTGGAGTTGGTGCGCGCCGCAAAGCGCGCCGGACTGAATGTCACTTGCGATGTATCCATGAACCACGTGCATTTGACCGAAATGGACATCGGATATTTTGATGCCAACTGCCACCTCGTACCACCGCTGCGCAGCCTGCGCGACAGGGCGGCTTTGCGCGCCGGTTTGCTGGACGGCACCATAGACACGATCTGCTCCAACCATTCGCCGGTGGATGAAGATGCCAAACAGTTGCCGTTCGCCGAAGCAGAAGCCGGGGCAACCGGGCTGGAACTGTTGTTGCCGTTGGTACTGAAATGGGTGGAACAGGACAAAGTGCCGTTGCTGGATGCGCTGGCGCGTATCACTATTAATCCCGCCCAATTGCTCGGCGTGAAGATGGGACACCTGTCGCTGGGGGCACATGCCGATATATGCGTTTTCGACCCGAAGGCAAGCTGGAAAATGGAGCCTGCCGCGCTCAGGAGCCAGGGCAAAAATACCCCGTTCAACGGTTTTGAAATGGTTGGCCGCGTACGTTACACCTTGCTCGACGGCCAACTGGTTTTTCAGCAATAACTTTTATTAACTTCGGGCGCACTCATTCGGGTGCGCTTTGTATTTCAGGAAGCCATGAACCCATTACTCGATTTTTCCGGTCTGCCGCGTTTTGCGGAGATCAAGCCCGAACATGTCGCGCCCGCCATTGAACAATTGCTGGACGAAAATCGCGCGCTGATCGCGCGTCTGTTGGCAGATGCTTCTGCGCCAACTTGGGATAACTTCGTACGTCCCATGGAAGATGCCAACGAACGGCTGGCGCGCGCCTGGGGGCCGGTTGGACATTTGAACGCGGTGATGAACTCGCCTGAATTGCGCGAAGCCTACAACGCCACTTTGCCAAAAATTACCCAGTATTCCGCCGAGCTGGGACAGAACCACGCCTTGTTCGAAAAATTCAAAGCGTTACACGGCAGCGCTGCTTTTGCCCAACTGAGCGCGGCACGCCAGAAAATCATCACCAACGAATTGCGCGATTTTCGCTTGGGCGGCGCGGAATTACCGCAAGAGTTGAAAGCGCGTTATCTGCAAATTCAGGATAGACAATCGGAATTGTCCTCGCGCTTTTCCGACAATCTGCTGGATGCCACTAATGACTTTTCGCTGCTTATTGATAAGCGCAGCGAACTTTCCGGCTTGCCGGAAGACGTGCTGCAAACGGCGCGCGAAGCCGCCCAGGCTGCTGGTAACACTGGCTGGCTGTTTACGCTTAAAGCCCCGTCGTATATGCCGGTGATGCAGCTCGCCGACAACCGCGAGTTACGCGAGAAGTTGTATCGCGCCTACGCCACACGCGCTTCCGAGTTTGGCAACCCGGAGTGGGACAACACACGGTTAATGGATGAAATCGTGGCGCTGCGCGCCGAAGAAGCAGAACTGTTGGGCTTCGCCAATTACGGCGAACTTTCTCTGGCTGCCAAGATGGCTGAAACGCCGCAGCAGGTGGTGACCTTCATGCGCGAACTGGCACAACGCGCGCGCCCGTTCGCGGAAAAAGATATGGTCGAAATGCGCGAGTTCGCGCGCGAGACATTCGCTCTGTCCGAGTTGCAGTCCTGGGACATCGGCTACGTCAGCGAAAAATTGCGCGAACAACGCTACGCTTTTTCCGAGCAGGAGGTGAAAGAATATTTTCCCGAAGATGCCGTCCTTTCCGGGTTGTTCAAGCTGGTGGAAGCATTGTATGGCTTGCGTATCAGCGCCTCCAGCGCGCCGATCTGGCACGAGACAGTGCGTTTCTTCGACATCCGCAATGCGCAGGACGAGCTGGTCGGGCAGTTCTATCTTGACCTGTACGCGCGCAACAGCAAACGCGGCGGGGCATGGATGGACGATGTCATTACGCGGCGGCGTTTGGATTCCGGCATTCAAACTCCGGTGGCTTACCTCAACTGCAATTTTTCGTCTCCGGTGGGCGGCAAACCCGCCGTGTTTACCCACGACGAAGTCATCACCCTATTCCACGAATTTGGTCACGGCTTGCACCACCTGTTGACCGAAGTTGAAGATTTGGGCGTGTCCGGCATCAACGGTGTGGAGTGGGATGCGGTCGAGTTACCCAGTCAGTTTATGGAAAATTTCTGCTGGGAGTGGGACGTGCTGCAAAGCATGACGCGCCACGTGGAAAGCGGCGCGACCTTGCCGCGCGCGCTGTTTGACAAGATGCTCGCCGCGAAGAATTTTCAAAGCGGATTGGCGGCATTGCGCCAGATCGAATTTGCGCTGTTCGACATGTTGATGCACAGCAACTTGTTGTCAGGCGAGAAAAGCATATTGCAATTGCTAGACGAAGTGCGCGCCGAAGTGGCAGTGCTGATCCCGCCCGCATTCAACCGCTTCCCGCAAAGTTTCGCGCATATTTTTTCCGGCGGTTATGCGGCGGGATATTACAGCTATAAATGGGCTGAGGTGTTGTCGGCGGATGCGTACAGCCTGTTCGAGGAACACGGCATCCTTAACCCGGATGTGGGTGCAAAATTCCGTGCCGAAATTCTGGCAATGGGCGGCGCGCGTCCGGCGATGCAGTCCTTTGCCGCTTTTCGCGGACGCGAGCCTTCCATCGACGCGCTGCTGCGGCATAATGGGCTTATCGAAACCTGATTTTCGCGGAGGAAATATGAAAATTGTTTTCTTGATGTGCGTGCTTGCGCTGTTAGGCAACGCGCAAGCGGGCGAGTTATACCGTTCCATCGACAGCAGCGGCAAAGTACATTACAGCGACAAGCCGTTGCCCGGAACCGAGGATGTTGAGCGTTTGAAATTGGGCAGCGAACCGCCGCCCGACGACAGCCTGCCCTACGAAACCATGCGCGCCCAGCAAAATTTTCCAGTGACGCTATACGCGTTTCCCGAGTGCGGATCGCCCTGCCAACAAGCACGCGACTTCTTGAACAAACGCGGTATTCCTTTCTCCGAAAAAAATCTGAAAACACAGGAGGACTTGGACGCTTTTTTCAAGTTGTCCGGTTTTAATGCCGCTCCGGCGCTTGCCGTTGGCAAAACATGGCTTAGAGGCTTTCTCGCCGAGCAATGGAACAAAGAGTTGGATTTTGCGGGTTACCCCAAAAGTGCGCCTTACCGTCCGCGTCCCGCCGCCCCTACCGCCAAACCCGCACCATGAAATTAGCCACCTGGAACGTCAACTCGCTCAAAGTGCGCTTGCCGCATTTGCTGGATTGGTTAGCGGCTAATCCGGTCGAGGTGGTGTGCCTGCAAGAGACCAAACAACAAGATGCCGATTTTCCGCAGGCGGCATTGTTGGCTGCCGGGTATCACAGCGTATTTAGCGGACAAAAGACCTACAACGGCGTGGCAATCTTGAGCCGCGAACCAATCAGCGATGAGCAATATGGCATACCAAATTTCGATGATGAGCAGAAACGCGTCATCGCCGCCACCATAGCCGGCGTGCGCGTGGTGTGTGTTTATATCCCGAACGGGCAGGAAGTCGGCTGCGACAAATTCCAGTACAAACTCAAATGGCTGGCGGCACTTAATGCTTGGCTGGCAAACGAGTTGGTTAAATATCCCAAACTCGCGCTGTTGGGCGATTACAACATCGCCCCGGAAGACCGCGATGTGTATGACCCCGTGGCCTGGCAAGGCAACGTGCTAGTCAGCGAACCGGAACGCCATGCATTCCAAGGCCTGCAACAACTTGGCTTGCGCGACGCATTCCGCTTGTTCGAGCAGGATGAGAAAAGCTATTCGTGGTGGGATTACCGCATGATGGCTTTCCGCCGCAACATGGGGCTGCGCATAGACCATATTTTGATTAGTCAGGGCTTACAGTGCAACGCGTGCTACATAGACAAAACCCCGCGCAAACTCGAACGACCTTCCGACCATACACTCGTGGTGGCAGAAGTCAGTTGAGTTCAGCTTGTATTGATCTGATCTATCAAGACTCATTCCTTCTGGTAGTCAACAAGCCTGCAGGATTGTTATCCGTGCCCGGACGCGGGGCAGACATGCAAAATTGTCTTTCAACTCAATTACAACAACAATTTCCCGATGCGTTGGTGGTACATAGATTGGACATGGCTACTTCGGGCTTGATGCTGTTCGCACTCAGCACAGTGATGCAGCGACAACTTTCGTTGATGTTCAGCGAACGCCAAATCGGAAAGGGGTATATCGCCGTTGTGCAAGGAAAAATGGAAAGTTCAGCGGGCGAAATCAATCTTCCCATCAGCGCCGACTGGCCGAATCGCCCAATGCAAAAGATAAGCACCGAGCAGGGTAAACCTTCGCTTACGCGTTATCGCATGCTGAGTAACAACAATGAATCTTCGCGCGTGGAGCTTGAACCCGTCACCGGGCGCACCCATCAATTGCGGGTACATCTGGCTGCAATCGGCCATCCCATTCTCGGTGATGCCTTGTATGGCGACGTTTCCACCGCGCCGCGTTTGCTGCTGCATGCTTGTGCGCTAAGTTTTGTTCATCCTATTAGCGGTCAAGCATTGAACTTTTTAGCTGTGCCCCCATTCTGAGTCAGGCTTGCTTGATTTGCTCCGTTTTTAGTTCGTTGTTTTAATCTCACTTGAAGGATACCAATGAAACGTTTTGCGATTTTCCTGACCATTGTATTGACCAGCCTCTCCCTGCTTGCCGCCAACGCGGAGGCCAAGCGCTTTGGCGGTGGCAGCAGCTTCGGCAAGCAACGGACTATGGATGCCCCGCCGCAAAAATCTCCCGCTGCAACACCCGGCGCGCCCGCGCAACCTGCTGCCGCGCCACAATCTAGCGGCAGCAAATGGATGGGACCGCTGGCCGGTTTGGCCATCGGTGCGGGATTGGGCGCACTGCTTGCCAGCTCGGGTTTAGGCGGCGGCATGGGTTCCATTTTGATGATTATTCTGGCAGTGGTAGCCGTGATGTTCGTGGTTTCAATGTTCCGCCGCAAACAAGCACAACCCGCCATGCAGTACGCCGGAGCCGGCGCTCCTTACGCGGGCACGACAGAAACGCAACCGCCTATGGGAGGTGGAGTCTCTGCACCCCGCATAGCTGCGGCCAACATCCCGGCCGATTTTCCGGTGGAAAGTTTTCTGCGTAATTCAAAAACTACGTTCATCCGCCTGCAGGCCGCCAACGACCGCAAGGATTTGAACGACATCCGCGAATACACCACGCCGGAAATGTTCGCCGAAGTATCCATGCAGTTACAGGAACGCGGTGATGCAACACAGAAGACCGATGTAATTTCCGTCCAAGCCGAGCTGCTGGAAGTGGTCAGCGAAAACGAGCACGCCATTGCCAGCGTACGTTTGAACGGGCAGTTGCGCGAGAACAACGGCGCGCCCGAGAATTTCGACGAAATCTGGCACGTACAAAAAAACCTGAAGGACGACAAAGCTGTTTGGTTACTGGCTGGAATTCAGCAGGTTTAAAGCGAATCTCAAGTAAACTTATGGGCACAGAATTTTCTGTGCCCTTTTTATTGCCCGGATATTTGTGATGCGTTTCCTGCGATTGCTCAAAATTATTTTTGTCGTCCTGCGTTTCGGTCTGGACGAATTCCTATTGGCGCACGAACGTACCAGCTGGTTGCTGCGCCCGCTTAACTGGCTATTGTTCTTTCGCGATACTTCGCGCCCGCGCGCCGAGCGGCTGCGTCTGGCGCTCGAAACGTTGGGACCCATCTTCGTCAAATTTGGCCAGCTGCTTTCCACGCGCCGCGATTTGATTCCCACCGACATCGCCGACGAACTGGCCAAGCTGCAAGATCGCGTGCCGCCATTTCCTTCCGAGCAGGCGGTAGCTTTGCTCGAAACCGCCTATGGCAAACGGTTGAGCGAAGTATTTGCCGAGTTCAACGAAATGCCCGTAGCCAGCGCTTCAGTGGCGCAAGTGCATTTCGCCGTGCTGCCGGACGGACGCGAAGTGGCGGTGAAGATTCTACGTCCCGGCATCGTGGACACCATCAACCACGATGTGGCGCTGCTAGAAATCTGCGCCGCTCTAATGGAGCGCTGGTGGGAAGATGGCAAACGGCTGAAGCCGAAATTAGTCGTCGCCGAGTTTGAAAAATATCTGCATGACGAGCTAGACCTGATGCGCGAAGCCGCCAGCGCCAGCCAGTTGCGCCGCAATTTTGCCGATGCCAAATTGTTGCTGGTGCCGGAAGTTTATTGGGACTGGTGTTCCGAGCAAGTCATGGTGATGGAGCGCATGCAAGGCTTGCCCATCAGCAACATCGCGGGTTTGCGCACGGCAGGGATCGACCTGTCCAAACTGGCCAGCAACGGGGTAGAGATTTTCTACACTCAAGTGTTCCGCGACGGATTTTTTCACGCCGATATGCATCCGGGCAATATTCTGGTGGCACACGACGGGCGTTATGTGGCGATGGATTTTGGCATCATGGGCACGCTCACCGACAGCGACAAAAACTACCTTGCACAGAATTTCATCGCGTTTTTCAACCGCGATTACAAGCGGGTGGCCGAGCTACACATCGAGTCGGGCTGGGCTCCCGCCGATACGCGCGTTGATGAATTCGAGGCGGCGATCCGTTCGGTATGCGAACCGATTTTCGACAAGCCGCTGCGCGATGTTTCATTCGGCAAAGTGTTGCTCCGTCTATTCCAGACCTCGCGCCGCTTCGGCATTCAGATTCAACCGCAACTGGTGCTGTTGCAAAAAACCCTGCTCAATATCGAAGGTCTTGGGCTGCAACTTGATCCCGAACTTGATCTGTGGAAGACGGCCAAGCCTTGGTTGGAGCGCTGGATGAGTGAGCAAGTCGGCTGGCGCGGTTTCATCAAGGCCTTGCGCAGTGAAGCACCGCGTTACGCAACTTTGTTACCACAGCTGCCGCGCCTGTTGTACCAGCGTTTGAACGACGATTCCGGTGCGCAAGGTTTACCGCTGTTGCGCGAGTTATTGCTTCAGCAAAAAAAACGCAATGACTGGTTATCAGTCATTGCGCTTTTGCTGGGAGCCGCGTTGTTGCTTGCCGCTTATATTCACTTCGCTTAAGTCATTACTCCACAGTGACTGATTTCGCAAGATTTCTCGGTTTGTCCACGTCAGTCCCTTTTTGCAGCGCCACGTAGTAGGCCAGCAATTGCAGCGGGACGGTATGCAGGATAGGGCTTAAGAAACCCGCGTGTTCCGGCATTTGCAGGATATGGATGCCTTCGGCTTCCTTGATCTGGGTATCGGCATCGGCAAACACGAACAACTCGCCACCACGCGCGCGTACTTCCTGTAAATTGGATTTCAACTTTTCCAACAGCGCGTCATTCGGCGCGACCGAAACGACCGGCATGTCTTTATCCACCAGTGCCAGCGGTCCGTGTTTCAGTTCTCCCGCCGGATAGGCTTCGGCGTGGATGTAGGAAATTTCCTTGAGTTTGAGCGCGCCTTCCAAAGCAATCGGGTAATGCAGGCCTCGCCCCAAAAATAGCGCGTGATGTTTGTCGGCAAAGTGTTTGGACATCTCGGCGATTTGCGGCTCCAGCGCCAACACTTTTTGTACGGCACTGGGCAGATGGCGTAGCTCGTGCAGGAATTGCTGTTCCTTTTCCGCGCTCAGACGACCGCGCGTTTTGGCCAGCACCAGCGTGAGCAGGAACAGGGCAGCGAGTTGTGTGGTGAAAGCTTTGGTCGAGGCCACACCGATTTCGGGGCCGGCGCGGGTGAGCAGGCGCAATTTGGATTGGCGGATGATGGCACTTTCCGGCACGTTGCAAATCGCCAGTGTGAAGGCGTGGCCGGTTGCTTTGGCGTGGTTGAGCGCGGCCAGTGTGTCGGCGGTTTCGCCGGATTGCGAAATGGTAACCACCAGCGTTTTGGGGTTGGCGACGCTGGTGCGGTAGCGGTATTCGCTGGCAATTTCGACCGTGCATTGAATGCCCGCCAGTTCTTCCAACCAGTAACGCGCGACCATGCCCGCATGGTGGCTGGTGCCGCAGGCGAGGATGAGGATATTTTCAATTTTCGGAAAAATGTTGTTGGCTTCCGCGCCGAATATGCCGGGCACCAGCGATTGGCTGTTACACACCGACTCCAGCGTATTCGCCAGCGCCTGTGGTTGTTCGTGGATTTCTTTTTGCATGTAGTGCTGGTATTCGCCCAGTTCCACGCTGTCGTTGTTGAGTTCGCTGACATGCACTGGACGTTGCGCTGCTTTGCCTTGCGCATCAAAGATGCGGTAATCGGCAAGGTTCACTTCAACTACGTCGCCCTCTTCCAGATACACCACGTTTTTAGTGACTTGCAGCAATGCCGACATATCCGATGCGACAAAGTGCTCACACTCGCCCACACCCAGCAACAATGGGCTGCCTTTGCGCGCGGCGATCAGTTGGTGCGGGTTGTCTGCCGCGACCACGCCGATGGCATACGCGCCGACCAGTTGCGCCAACGCTTGCTGCGTGGCCGCCAACAGATTGCCTTGCGCATAATGACTATGGATCAAGTGGGCGATCACTTCGGTGTCGGTGTCGGAAGTGAATTCGTAACCTTGCGTGGTTAACCCGGTGCGCAAGGTTTCGTAGTTTTCGATGATGCCGTTATGCACCACGGCGATGAGGTCGCGGCTGATATGTGGGTGGGCGTTGCGTTCGCTCGGCACGCCGTGCGTGGCCCAGCGGGTGTGGGCGATGCCCAATTCACCGTAGGTGTTGGCGCTCTTCAGTTCCAACTCGGCTACGCGCCCGTTGCTGCGCACGCGATCCAATTTGCCGTCACGTACCACCACCAGTCCGGCAGAGTCGTAGCCGCGATATTCCAGGCGCAACAAGCCATTCACCAGAATGGAAACCACGTTCCGTTTTGCAACTGCACCGACGATTCCACACATATTATTTTTTTCCTTTTTGCGGACGTTTCCAGCCTGTGATGGTGATTTGTTTGCTGCGCGACAGGGTCAGTTCCCCGGCGGGCGCGTCTTTGGTGATGGTCGATCCGGCACCGATAGTTGCGCCCTTGCCGACGGTCACCGGAGCGACGAGCTGCGTGTCCGAACCTATGAAGGCATCGTCTTCGATGATGGTGCGAAATTTATTTGCGCCATCATAGTTGCAGGTGATCGTGCCCGCGCCGATATTCACACGGCTGCCCACCGTGCTGTCGCCGATATAACTCAAGTGATTGGCCTTGCTGCCTTGGCCGATCTCACTGTTTTTTATTTCGACGAAATTTCCGACATGCGCATCGTCGTGTAATTTGCTGCCGGGACGCAGCCGAGCGTAGGGGCCGATGTGGCAGTTTACCCCGACGATACTGTCGTCGATATGGCTGAAAGGCGCGATCTGCGTGCCCTGTCCGATGCTGGCGTTGTGGATGATGCTGTAAGCACCCACTCGCACACGGTCACTCAAGGATACTTCGCCTTCAAAAATGCAGCCGACATCAATCTCGACATCGCGGCCGCAAACCAAATTGCCGCGCACATCGAGCCGCGCCGGATCGGCCAGTGTCACGCCCTGCCCCATCAGTTTGTTGGCCATTGTTTGTTGCCACACTCGCTCAAGCGTAGCGAGCTGCATTTTGTTGTTGATTCCCTCGACTTCCCAACGCTGCGCGGGTTGCACGGTATGCACCGCCACGCCTTGTTGTACGGCCATCGCCACGATGTCGGTGAGGTAGTACTCACCTTGCGTATTTTTGTTGCCAAGCTTACCCAACCATTCGCGCAGCTTTTCCGTCGGCGCAAGCAAGATGCCTGTGTTCACTTCCTTGATTTCGAGCTGCTCCGGCGTGGCATCCTTCTGCTCGACGATAGACATCACATCGCCCTGAGCGTCACGCACGATGCGGCCATAACCGGTAGGGTTGTCCAGATAAACTGTGAGCAAAACCAAGCCTTCGCCCGCCTGCAACATCTGGTGCAAAGTGCTGTGCTGGATCAGCGGCACATCGCCATATAACACCAGCGTGCGGCTGTCATCGTTGAGATGCGGCATGGCTTGTTGCACCGCGTGGCCAGTGCCGAGCTGCGGCTCTTGCATCACAAATTTGGCCGCATAACGCTGCATCGCCTGCGGCACAACTTCGCCGCCGTGGCCATACACCACACACACTTGTTGAGGTTGCAGCAAAGCTGCGCAATCCAAAACATGTTGCACCAGCGGCTTGCCCGCCAGTGCATGCAACACTTTAGGTTTATCGGAATACATGCGCGTGCCTTTGCCGGCAGCGAGGATGACGATGTTGAGATGGCTCATGGTGAATGCTTTCTGAGGATGACGGATTATAGCTGATGCCAGGCTATCGCTTTAGCTGTGAAGTGAGGTGATATGCATTAGCTCGGGAAGCTCATTTGCCCAATAAACTTGTAGGAGCGAGCTTG
>JAGVNQ010000284.1 GCA_020053195.1 Sideroxydans sp. | reverse complement strand
TAATTTTTAGGTAAACCTATTCTTCCAATTCTTTCGTTTTTCTTTGATTACCGTGAATTCAGTTACTTCCCACGAACTTGCTGCTTTAACTCATCCAAGCTTGGAATCGCTTTATCGTTCCGACAATCGTCCTTGGGTAATTGCATACTCGGGGGGTAAGGATTCCACCGCAGTATTGCAATTAGTGTTTGAGATGTTACTCAAGCTTGGTTTAAGCGCGCATAAACCTGTTTTTGTAGTGTCATCAGATACGAGAGTTGAAGCTCCAAATGTTGCGGCATATGTAGCTGCCTCGCTGGATAAAATTCGGAAAGCCGCTGAATCACTTCAACTCCCTCTTACTGTTCATTTAGTCAGCCCGCCGCCTGAGGAAAGCTTTTGGGGGAAGCTGATTGGCAGGGGTTATCCTCCCCCATCTCGCTGGTTTCGTTGGTGTACCAGCAACATGAAAATTAAGCCCTCAAGGCGAATTATTGAGGACATCACGCGTGACCATGGAAGTGTTGTATTGGTGTTGGGGACAAGAATCTCGGAAAGCGCACAGCGCGGGCGAACCATGCAAGCTCGGGAAATCAATAGCAAGGGACTCAACCCTCATCATGAAATTCCCAATGCCCTTGTTGCAACGCCTATCGCAAGTTGGTCAACCGAAGAAGTGTGGGAATACCTGTCAACAGGTCAATGCCCATGGGGTGGCGACCACAAGTTTTTAATCTCGCTTTACCGTCAAGCCAATGGCGGCGAATGCCCGGTTATTTTTGATCTGAGTACGCCCTCTTGTGGGGGAAGTCGCTTTGGCTGTTGGACATGCACTGTTGTTAAAGAAGACAAATCTCTGCAAGGATTTATTCGATCAGGGGAAGAGAATTTCCAGCCACTTGTTGATTACCGAAACTGGCTGATTGAATTGCGTGATCGTCCTGGGTATCGCAGCGACATCAAACGCAATGGGAATGCGGGGCCGGGTCCGTTTCTCCCCTCGGCTCGCCAAGAAATTTTGGATCGGCTTCTGGCACTCGAAAAGCAAACGGCGCTACCGCTCGTCAGTGATGAAGAATTAGTTTACATTCAACAAGAATGGTCGAAGGAGTTTGATTTCCAGAATAATTTAGCTGCTAATGTTGCCTCTCGGTACGGAAGGAGTATTGCCATGGCGGTGAACGAGCGTGTAACAACCACGGAAGACGATTTACTGGAACAGGCTGCGCTGGGGCAAGATATCAGCCCGGAACTTGTACGTCAGTTGCTGGATATACGTCATCGCGATTTCCCATCACTGGATAAATGGGGTGCCAAGACGGATTTTGAAAAAGCAGTAGGTGAGCTACTGGAGAAGGCAGCACGACAAGCAGAACAGGCAAGCCAAGCATGATTCTCGAACGTTTTCGCATTCATAACCTGTTTTCCTACTGGGGTTCCTGCGAGTTTGACTTGATGCCTCCTCGGGATGGGCGCAATGTTGTGCTGATCTGGGGACGTAACGGTTATGGGAAAACCAGTTTTCTCAACAGCCTTAAGCTATTGCTGACAGGTGTCACTGTTGAGTTGCGCGAAAGTGCTCAGGTTGGGCGAAAACTTAATCGAGATCATTACTTGCTTGGTATGGGCGACGAATGGATGGGAGTGTTCAACCGCCATGCTAGAGCTGCAGGAGAAACCGAATTTGGTTTATCCCTTACTTGGCACGAAGCAGCTGGACAAGTTGACGTGAAACGCACGTGGACACTAGAAAATGGCAAAGTTCATGAGGTGTTGCACATAATCTGTTTCGGCGATACTGAACACCCGTTGATAGATGAAGATGGTGATATCCAAGGCGATGCGCGTGCGTTTTTGCAAGCTCGCCTTCCCGATGCAATCATGCCGTTCTTCATTTACGACGGAGAAAAGGTGCAGCAAATCGCCGATGGAAATCGCGATGTTCAAATGCAGCAAATCGAACAATTGCTCGATTTAGCTGATATTGATGTGGTAGGCGAATATCTTGATCGCAACCTTGTGAATTGGCGGCGTGATTCCAAGGATGCCAACCAGCTTACCCTCAATACCTTCAAATTCGAATTACAAGCAACTGAGGAAAAGCTCGCAAAATTGGAAATGGACCGATGCTCCATTGATGATGAGATTGAAGAAATATCCATTGCTCTTCGTCGGACGGATGCTGCTTTGCAGGCGCGCCGACAATTTGCCTTGCAGAGTGAGGAAAATCGCCTTTCTGTGCGCCATAGCGAGATTTTGGCTCGACTAGAGGAACAATCTTTCGCATTCTTTAACTCATTTTCCCGAGACGCACCGCTTGCACTGCACCCAACCTTGATGAATAGCGCGGCGTGTGAGCTAGAAAAAATCGCTACCCATCCCAATCGTCGTTTAAAAGATGAAATTGGGCGTATTTTTGCTGCGTTACCCACACGACTATTTGACGAACCACCAACGCCGATGCCCCCTTTGTCATGCGATCAAGATGATTTCTTGCGTCGCAAACTTGCGCGTGTTCTTGACAGTTATCGACCAGATGAGGCGGATTTGGCAATAGGTCTGTTCCACCTTCCGCCAGAACAGGCAGAAGCAGTGTTGCGTGTGGTCGAAAGCTACGCCAAGAGTGATCGTCAACGCGCGTTATGGGCGCAGCAGACGTTCGAAATCAGCAAGCTAAAGCGCGAGCTCGACGATGTTGAGCGAAAACGCAATGATGTTTCCAATCTCGCCCCTCAGGAGCGCGAAGCGTTCCAGCAGCGGTTGGCTGAGCAAATGTCGTTAAAAGAAAAATTTTCTGAATTACATCGCCAATTAGGGTTGCTGGATGGAAAAAAAATAATCCTAAGCAGAGAGCTTGGGGAAAAACAAGATGCGTGCCGACAAGAAGAAAAGAAGCTTGTTGGCGCTAACCAAGCGCGGGGTAAGCTGGGACTGGGGCATAAAATACAGGCCGTTCTTACAGCCTACCGTGAGTTACTCAAGGCTCGTCGCCGCAGTGAAATTGAAGAATCGCTTAACGAACGCTTCCGCGAACTTATGACCTCTCATAGTTTAATAAATCGTATTCGAGTTAATGATGATTTTTCACTTCATTATCTTGATGCCAGTAACACGTCTGTTGGCATGGGCAACATTTCCTCAGGTATGAAACAGCTAGTTGCCCAATCGCTATTATGGGGTTTGAAAGATGTATCGGGAAAGGAAGCTCCGGTTGTGGTGGATACCCCATTGGCTCGTATTGATCGCAAACATCAGGAAAATCTAATTACCCGTTATTTCCCTAAGGCAGGACCGCAGGTCATTGTGCTTCCCACAGACTCGGAACTTGACCGGGAAAAATATGATTTGCTCAAGCCTCATATTTATCGCGAATTCCGTTTGGTCAACCCTTCGGGTGATAGCACTCACATTGAAGAGGGTGGATATTACTGATGGCTAAAGTTTACATTTCACGTGACGACAAAGACACAGTAGAGTTGGTACTACGCAAGGGCTTGTTGGTTCAGCAAGCCCCCATGTGGACAGTGTTGCGCTTGGCTTTGGCACTCTCGCTAAAGCAAATCGCACCTCCTGATGAGAGTTTTGATAGTCTGGAAGGCGGTCACGGCGGCGAGCCAACAGTGGAAGTGCTTACTGGGGAAAGCCAAAAAGAGTCAGAGGGGTTTCAGGATGCTTTTCGAGTCCTGCTTTCGATTTATCACCAACAGGATTTATTTGAAGACAAAGAGGATAAGCTTTATGCGCGACTGCTTCAGCGCCATATTCGCCGTGGGCTAAGGGAAATTCGAACTTCGTGGCGGGAATCTCACGACTTTCATGAATTTTTGTATCAGGAGTTTTTTGCGTCACAACAATCAGAAGCAAATGCTAATAACGTACAAGATGCCGCCGCACTTCTACATGCGCTTGAAGAATTTGGATTAAATGCTGAAATCACCGAAACCCGCGAAGGGCCGCGTGTTACACGCAACCTTGTTCGATTGTCGGATGCGGAAGACTATGGTCGATTGGAACGTCGCCTAGATGACTTGGGATTTACTCTTGGCTTAAAGGAAGCAGGCGTTTTTCTCAGTCCAGCCGGGGAGCCTAAAACTGTAATACTGGATGTGCCTCGCCCACCACAACAATGGAAATCAGTAGGAGCTAATTTGCTGAGTTCGTGGGATGTACCAGCATTAGGTTTGCCACTGCTGTTGGGTGTGGATGTGGAAGGCAAGCCAGTAATTCGTGATCTTGCAGAAGCTCCTCATTTATTGGTGGCTGGCACTACGGGAAGCGGTAAAAGCGTATGTCTTCATGCTCTGATATTGTCGATTCTCACTACACGTTCACCGCAAAAAGCTCAGTTGGTTCTCATTGATCCAAAACGGGTTGAGTTTGCTCCTTACAAAGGGCTACCTTCGCTTTTCACCCCTGTTATGTCGGAGGGGATTGAAGCCGCTCGTTGTTTAAAGAGCTTGGTGCGTGAAATGGAGACTCGCGAAAAATTATTGGCATCGCGTGGGGCTCGCGAATGGAGTGAGTTGGATGAAAGCGCTCCGCCGCGCCTTGTGGTTGTTGTTGAAGAATTAGCTGAGCTTTTTGCGCAAGCACCTGATGCCGAGGAGTCTCTAGTGCGTTTGGCGCAAAAGGCGCGAGCAGCAGGTATTCACCTTATTCTTGCCACTCAGCGACCGGACGCGGCTACGTTCAGTGGTTTACTGCGCGCCAACATACCTTCTCGCATTGCCCTCACAGTTCAGAAAGGCGCAGATTCCCGCATTATTCTGGATGAAATGGGCGCAGAAAAATTACTTGGAAAAGGCGATATGCTGGTGAAATGGTTGGGTGACAAAACTACCCGAGCGCATGGCATCAACATCACGCAAGATGATATATCCACTTATCTACGATAAGCCAAGAAGGAGGGTTGAGCCATGGCTAATGTGCTGGTTGAAGAATTTGCACCGCTGTTTCTTACGGTTGATCGGGTAGGGCCATTTCAGGAACGGATGGAAGAATTCGACTTCACCGATTCGAACGATGAGCCATGCAATATCTACCTCATGGTTTCCAAAAACGGTCGTGGAAAAACTACTGTGATGGAAATGCTCGCGGCCATGATGCGCATGTTGGGGCAGAAATCCGAATCTACTTTGGAGCTGACTGGTGGGTTTGGTTTCGAGCCATTTGATAGGGAAGCTGGTCGCGCCCAATGGGATGTACGCCTTACTCTCAATCAGGACGGGCATAGGGAAACGGTGGTGCTGTCGTTGCTGGCCGGCTCAATGGGGGAGGAAACTACGTTGAAGCCATGGAGCGAAGCTGAGTTAAAAAAATACGGAGCCACGCGCTGGCATCGTTTTGGCTTTGTTCGGAATTCTTTCGGCAGATTCAGTATGGTGGGTCGCCACGATGATTGGGTTATGGATTTCAACGCCATGATCGGTGCAGCAATTGGTGCAAGGCTTTCCGGCTTTGAAAGTGACGATCTTACTTATCCTACGCTGATATATTTTTCCGCTTATCGCAATATCATTCCGATTCAGACGCAGGAGCGCGCCATTGTTGCACCGCGCGACTGGAACTACCGCCCAGTGCATGTTTTTGACGTGGAGGGGCGAGACTGGCGTGATTCTCTCGACAATCTTTTGGTATGGCTAAAATGGCTGGATGACGAGCGCTTTGAAAAAGCCGTCAACACAATCAATGAACGCGTGTTTAAAGTGTCAGATGAGCGACTTTCATCAGGTAAGAAACTCAAGGGAGTACGCAAGGAACCACCGGAAGCGATCATCGAAGTGGAAGGCCAAGAGCATCGGCTTGACCGTCTTTCCAGTGGCGAAAAGAGCTTGGTTCAGCTTTACCTCCGCCTTGGGGCACACATGACTCGCAACACCATTTTGCTGGTTGATGAGCCGGAAGTTCATTTACACCGAAATTGGCAATACGAGACTCTCTATACCTTTATGAAACTTGCCAAGGATCATTTTCCCAATGTGTGTGTCGTGATGGCCTCACATTCCGAACGCATGATGAAGGCATTTGGACATGACATCGTCGAAGAAAATCTTCGCAAAGGTGCATACATTATCGAGACTGCGGAAGAAGAAAATAGGGCATTAAAAATTGCAGCTGAAGGGCAAGTTATGGCGGATCGTATATCGGCTCTCCAAGCCAGTGAGCGGGAGGCAAAGCATGGGGGCGCTTAAAAAACAGAAATTTATCGCAGACTCAGACAAGCTAACTTCCCGTTATGGTGGCGTACCTGTCATTTTTGTGGAATCCGAGGAAGATCGGCACATATTTGGTGACTGCTGGTTTCGTGATCGGTTGTCAAAAGTTGAGTTTAAACCTGCTTTGTCTATGGCCTCATCTTCTGGTTGCAACGGAGTAATTTCTGCTGTTAGCGATGAGCTTAAAGCTGGTAATGCCGCTTGGGGTATTGTAGATCGGGATGCTGTCATGTCACGTGATTCATGGGACATCGTAAACGAGACTGATGACGCAACTTACGATGCTAAAAAACCCTTTGGTAATAACATCAAGACACTCTGTCGATGGGAAATCGAGAGTTATTTGGTGGATGGTGAGTCTTTGGAATATTTCCGAGCTGGTATTGAAAAGCAGACTGAACGTAATCTTGATGTCGTATATCAAGAACTGTTTGACCATTGCCAAGCTTTGATTCCACACGCTGCCATCAACGCGCTTTCGCATCAATATCGTCAGAAAGGGTTGGGCGATGGATATACCAATAGATTTTCTTCGCGAGCTCAAGTGGATTCTGATATTCAAAGCAATCAGTTACCAAAGCTAACAGCCTCAGCAAGCGAATACGCGCAACAAATTTCTCAGATAGAGGCGTTTGATTACCCCGAATCAACTTCAGCAGTCCGTGTTAATGGTTTGCTGAGAAGGGTACATGGGAAGGCGGTATTAGCAAGATTTTTGTCAGCTCATAAAATCCAAGTTGATTTAGACGGAATGCTTGCAAAAAGAATTGAAGAGAAAAAACGTGTACCCACTGAGATTGCTAATTTTGTGGCTGATATTGCTGCGATGAATTGATAGGTATGATCCCTATCTGCGCCAGATATTGCTTTTATTTGTACCTAATTGATGGTTCACATTCTTTGTTTTCAAAACGCACATTCTGCCTCGTGTGAAAGGCAATAAATATTGAGACGGTATCTGCTGTGGGAGTAGCAGGCATTCGCCCGTGCGTCACGTGATTGATGGATGGAGGCCGCCACAGTTATCCCCTTGATAACAATCCCGTTGTGTGCGGGAACTTCACCCTCACCCCAACCCTCTCCCGGTGGGAGAGGGAGTTGAAGCGAAGGGTTTGCGCCAGCCTCCTGTGTTGATGATCCGCCGCTTTCGCATCGTGCTTTGCGATGCGATTGTGTTGCGGCGGTTGCGCGAGTGGGCGGACTTTATGGGCTGGTTTGATGTGTGTCAATGTGCGCGAATGGCGGTTGTGCGAGATATTAATTATTGCGTTCGCTCGCAAGCCAGTAAATACGGCAATCTACAGCGAGTGCATGATGTAGATCGCCTATTTACGGGCTTCTCCATCAAGGTGTGTTTTCTGGTTTTGCTTTTCGATAAGCCCGGTATTTGCCACGAGGAGTACCGGAGTGCGGACGGGTGCTAAGCCTTTTTCAGTCAGCGCGCGCATCACCTGATGCCAGCCCGCTTCGGCATCGGTTCCCACTTGGTCGAACACCGCTTGCAGTTGTTTCATTTGCGTGCCGCTGAGTTGGGCTTCCAGTTTGCTGCCGCTGGCGGTGAGCGAGAGTTGGCGCACGCGACCGTCGTGTTCTGCCGTGCCCATCGCGATCAATTTCATTTCTATCAACTGGCGCAACGGTGCGTTGAGTGCCTGTTTGCTGACATCGAGCAAGGCCAGCAAGTCCTTTACCGAGATATGTTGATTGCGTCCGACGAAATACAGGATGCGGTGATGCACGCGCCCCAGGCCGCGCTGGTCGAGGATGCGGTCGGGCGGGGCGGTGAAGGCGCGGTAGCCGAAGTAGAACTGCTCGATGGCAAGGCGCAATGCGTCTGCGCGCGTCTCGTTGTTGGCGATTGGGTCAATCATGTTGACATGATAGGGTGGCCGCCGTTAATCTGTCTATAGGTCAAGTTTATTGACGTTTATGGATAGTCCGCCATGCCTTCATTTTCTCCGCAATATTCCTCGCGCACCCGCGATCTGCACGCCTCGCCTATCCGCGAGATTCTGGCCGTGGTCAATCGTCCCGGCATGATCTCGTTCGCGGGCGGGCTGCCCGCGCCGGACAGTTTTCCGCAATTCGATCTGGATGCGATGCCGCAGGATGTTTTGCAATACGGTGCGAGCGAAGGCGATATGGAATTGCGCCAGCGCGTGGCGGAAGATTTGCAAACGCGCGGTTTGCAATGCAGCGCCGAGCAGGTGTTGATCCTGTCCGGTTCGCAGCAGGGTATCGACCTGGTGGCCAAGCTGTTCATCGACCCCGGCACGGCGGTGGCGGTGGAGTCGCCCACGTATCTGGCGGCGTTGCAGGTGTTCCGTTTTTTCGGCGCGCGTTTCGTGGCTTACGATGCGGATGCGCTGGATGTGCCAAGCTGGCAGCGCGAGAAACCCGCGTTCGCCTATGCCATTCCCACATTTCAAAATCCCAGCGGGCGCTGTCTGGATGCCGCTCAGCGCGCGGCATTGGCAGAGGCGTGTGATGCCGCGCGCGTGCCGTTGTTCGAGGACGACCCTTACCGCGACTTGGTGTATGACGCTTGCGAACGCACGCCAGTGTGTGCGCAGTTGCAGCGTGCGCCGTGGATTTATCAGGGTTCGTTTTCCAAGAGTCTGGCACCGGGCTTGCGCCTCGGTTATCTGGTGGCTTCGCCCGAATTGTTGCCCTTTCTCACGCGCCTGAAACAGGCGGCGGATTTGCACAGCAACCGCGTCAGCCAGTGGCTGGTGTTGCAGCAGTTGAACGATGCCGGGAGCGAACAGCGTTTGCGCGAACTGGCCGAGAGTTATCGTCAGCGCCGCGATGCATTCGAGGCCGCGCTGCGCCGCCACTTCGGCGACTTGGCGCATTGGCAAACCCCGCCCGGCGGCTTGTTCTTCTGGCTCACGCTGAACCGCAACATGGACACGCGCTTGCTGTTGCCGAAGGCGATTGAAGCGGGTGTCGCCTTCATGCCGGGCGAACCTTTCATGCCTGCACAAACGGAGGGTTGCGGCCAGTTGCGTCTTAACTTCAGCCATGCCAGCGAAGCGCAGGCCGAGATCGGTTTGGCGAAGCTGGCTGGGCTGGTGCGCGAGTCCGTATAGGCAATGTGTCTGACCGTTCCATAAACTTCTGCCTACAATCCGTAGGATGGGTGGAGCGCAGCGCAACCCATCGTTTCGGATTGGCGACATTTTGATGGGTTACGCTGCGCTTCACCCATCCTACGAAACTTCGCGGGAATGACGGATTTTTGAAAGATTCGCCATAGGAATAGCGTTTGATCGCCCGCAAACCCCGTTAGACATTCCCCCCGCCAGCCTTTAGACTTGCGCACTTTTTTCACAGGCTTTCCCCCATGTCGGACACCATCGAACAACCCATTCAAGAACCCGCCGCCGTTTCGCGCGATTTGATTACGCGCGAAGTGGCGCGCCGCCGCACGTTTGGCATCATTTCCCACCCTGATGCGGGCAAGACCACGCTCACTGAAAAGCTGTTGCTGTTCTCCGGCGCGATCCAGTTGGCGGGCGCGGTGAAGGCGCGCAAGAGCGGTCGCCATGCGACTTCCGACTTTCTGGAAATTGAAAAACAGCGCGGCATTTCGGTCGCCAGTTCGGTGATGCAGTTCAACTACCGCGACCATGTGGTCACATATTCGAAAGTCACAAAATCGCGCGGCGCTTTGACCAGATAGTGCTGACATGCCGCCATCAGTTCGCGCAGCGGATATTTCTGGTTGATCGGCACC
>JAGVNQ010000061.1 GCA_020053195.1 Sideroxydans sp. | reverse complement strand
CGTATTTGGGGTTCTTGCCCGCGACGATGTCGAAGAATGCCGCCTGCAATTTGGCGGTGATCGGCCCGCGACTGCCGCTGCCGATAGTGCGCGTATCCAGTTCGCGGATCGGTGTGACTTCCGCTGCCGTGCCGGTGAAGAACGCTTCGTCGGCGCAATACACTTAGTCGCGCGTGATGCGTTTCTCGATCAGCTCCAGCCCCATGTCTTTCGCCAACGTCACGATGGAATCGCGCGTGATGCCTTCCAAACACGAAGTCAGATCGGGCGTGTACAGCTTGCCCTTCTTCACCACGAAAATATTTTCGCCCGCGCCTTCGGCCACGTAGCCGTCCACATCCAGCAACAGCGCTTCGTCGTAACCGTCGTGCGCCACTTCCTGATGCGCCAGAATGGAATTGGTATAAGTGCCCACCGATTTGGAGCGGCACATATTGATGTTCACATGATGGCGGGTGAAGCTGGACGTTTTCACGCGGATGCCCTTCGCCATGCCTTCCTCGCCCAGGTAAGCGCCCCACGGCCACGCGGCGATGGCTACATGCACGCTGATATTGGTGGCGGCGATGCCCATCGCTTCCGAACCGTAAAACACGATGGGGCGGATGTAACAGGATTCCAGCTTGTTGCTGCGCACCACTTCTTTTTGCGCTTCCAGAATCGTTTCCTTGTCATACGGCATCTTCATCTTGAAGATGTAAGCCGAATTGAACAGGCGGTCGGTATGCTCCTGCAAACGGAAAATCGCCGTGCCCTGCGCCGTCTTGTACGCCCGCACCCCCTCGAACACACCCATGCCGTAATGCAAAGTGTGGGTCAGTACGTGAGTGGTGGCTTCGCGCCAAGGCACGAGCTTGCCATCGTGCCAGATAAAACCGTCGCGGTCGGACATGGACATATTGATTTCCTTAATTCAATGGGTGGTTACGAGGGCGGGGATTCTAGCTGTTTCTGCGGGGATTATGAAGCGCGCTGATACTCCCTTCTGATGAAACTACTAGCCATTCGACTAGGCGGCAAAACCCGCCGCCAAGTCGCTGGTTATCCCGCAGGCGGGAGAAGGGCCGGGGATGAGGGTTTGTGAGCACACTCAAAGCTTGCTTCAGATCAACATCCCTCACCCCAACCCCTCTCCCGCTTGCGGGAGAGGGACTTTAAGCCGCGATTTACTCCGTGCTCATAAGTGGAAAATTCCATTTGTTATAAACGCACCTCTTGGAGATGCCCGTCAATAGGCGATCTAC
This sequence comes from Sideroxydans sp., assembly GCA_020053195.1. Taxonomy (GTDB): domain Bacteria; phylum Pseudomonadota; class Gammaproteobacteria; order Burkholderiales; family Gallionellaceae; genus Sideroxyarcus. The sequence goes on along the minus strand of JAGVNQ010000061.1, from coordinate 2,809 downwards.
GTCATGTGCTTGATGGAGATGGCCGTCTTTATTGGCTTGCGGGCAAGTTGGCTTATTCATTTCTGCCCAGCAGCGCTTTCCACAAGGCCAGCGCCGCCGCAGTATCCAGCTTGCCTTGTTCAATGCGGCAGTGCGTCTGGTTGTTGAGGCGCATCTGGTGTTGGAGGTGGCGCAGTTCGCGGTAGAGGTTGCGCACTTGGTCGCTAATTTTTTCGTCGATCAGGTTCAGCTTCGCGGCGGTGGCGAGCAGGGCGATGTTGCCGCTGTTGGCGGTGAGTTCGGGGTGGTGAGCGGCGTGGGCGAGGACGAGGAATTGCACCATGAATTCGATGTCAACCATGCCGCCGCTGTCGTGTTTGATGTCGAACAGTGAGGTTTTGTTTTGATGGCCGTCGTGCATTTTCTGGCGCATCTCGACTACATCGTTGCGTAGTTTTTCGATGTCGCGCGGCTGGCGCAGTACGGCGTTGCGGATGGCTTCAAACTGCGCGCCGACGTGGGCATCTCCGGCGCAGAAGCGGGCGCGGGTCAGCGCCTGGTGTTCCCACACCCAGGCATGGTTGCGCTGGTAGTCGTCGAAGGCTTCGATGGAGCTGACCAGCAGGCCGCCTTCGCCGTTGGGGCGCAGGCGCAGGTCAACTTCGTACAACCTGCCGGACGAGGTGAAGCTGGACAACATGGTGTTGATGCGTTGTCCGAGGCGCGCATAAATTTCACCCGCATCGGCATGCTCGTCGTCGTACAGGAAAATTATATCGAGGTCGGAGGCGTAACCCAGTTCGCGACCGCCCAGTTTGCCGTAGGCGATGATGGCGAACTGCGGGTCGTCGCGGTGTTTTTTGCGCGCATCGCGCCAGCACAGGCGCAACACGTGGCGCAGGATGAGGTCGGCCAGATCACTCAGATGGTCGCTGAGTTTTTCCAGCGGCAGCAGGCCTTGCAGATCCATCGCCAGCAGATGGAAAGTGCGCGCTTGCTGGAATTGGCGCAGCACATCCATTTCGCGTTCGATGTCGCCGCTATGTGTTGCCAATTGCGCGGCCAGTTGCCCGTCCAGCGCGACCCAATCCGGCGCGACATACAGTTCGCGCGTGTCCAGCAATTCATCGAGCAGAATGGGATGCTGCGTGAGGAAGTCGCCCGCCCACGCGCTGGCGGAAAGCAGGTTCACCAGACGCGGCAGGGCTTGCGGATATTCGGCGAGAAAAGCGAGGTAGGACGAGCGGCGCGCGATGGCTTCGAGGATGGACAGCGTGCGGCGCAACGCATCGTCGTTGTTGGGCGTATTGGCGCATAACGCGGTGAGGTTGGGCAGCAGAATATCCAGCCGTTGGCGGCTGGCATCGGGCAGATTGCGGTAACGGCTGCCCATGCGCAGTTGGAATAAATTCGCGCCTAGCCCGGCGGCATCGTGAAAACCCAACTTGCTCAACGCGCCTGCGATTTCTTCGGCAGTCGCTTCTTCGTGCCACCACGAACCTTCGGACACTTCCTGCTTTTCACCGAACACGGTTTCAAATTGCTGGCTGACGAAATCGCGCAGCGGATTCAGTGCGGCAAGCAAGTCCGCAAAATTATCGTATCCCATCGCGCTGGCGATGATCGCTTGCTGTTCCACATCTTCCGGCAGTTCCTGCGTTTGCTGGTCGTTGAGATATTGCAGGCGGTGTTCCAGATTGCGCAGGAAGATATAGCTGCTGTCCAGTTTTTCCACCACGTCCGCGCTCAGTTCACCGACTTCTGCCAGTTGCCGCAACACCTGCTGCGTGGGGCGGATGCGCAAGGCGGCATCGCGTCCGCCGCGTATCAGTTGAAACACTTGCGCGATGAATTCGATCTCGCGGATGCCGCCGCGCCCCAGTTTGATGTTGTGGTGGCGGTCGCGGCGCGCGACTTCGGCGCGGATTTGCGCGTGCAGTTTGCGCATGGAATCGAACGCGCCGAAATCCAGATATTTGCGGAACACGAACGGTTGCGACAACTTACTCAGTTCGTTAATAGCTGTTGCGCGTTGCGCTTCGTTTGCCCCCTCGCCCGTAGGCGGGAGAGGGTTGGGGTGAGGGGAGTGCGCGCTGTGTTCGGGCGAAATGACGCGCGCCTTGATCCACGCGTAACGTTCCCATTCGCGCCCCTGCGCCACCAGATATTCCTCCAGCGCGGCGAAGCTCATGCTCAGCGGGCCGCTGTCGCCGTAGGGGCGCAAGCGCATATCGACGCGGAACACGTAGCCGTCGGCGGTGAGGTCGTTGATGAGCAAAATCATCTTGCGCCCGAGGCGGTTGAAAAATTCGTGGTTGCTCAAGCTGCGCGCGCCGTTGGTCTCGCCGTCTTCTGGATAGACAAAAATCAGGTCGATGTCGGAAGACACATTCAGTTCTCCGCCGCCCAGTTTGCCCATGCCGATCACCAGCAATTCCTGCGCCGCACCGCTGTCCGCGCCAACCGGGTGGCCGAACTGTTCCACCAGTGTTTGCATGGCGAACTGCTGTGCGCGGCGCACGGCGATTTCCGCCAGCGCCGTCATGCTGCGCATCACTTCATCCAGACCGGACAGGCCGTTCAAATCGCGCGTCAACACGTGCAGCATCACGCGTTTGCGCAATTGGCGCAGGGCGCGCGACAACTGTTCTTCGGTTTGCGCGGGCAGCGCATCCGCCCAACTTTGGATGACTCCGGCATCGCACGGCGTGAGGTAGTGTTCGCGCAGCCAGTCCAGCAATTGCGGTTCGGCATCCAGCAAGCGGGCAAGATAGCGGCTGCAATGGCGGGTGTGGGGAAGGAGTGGGTCGAGTTGGGGCATGTAGTTTTT
>JAGVNQ010000057.1 GCA_020053195.1 Sideroxydans sp. | reverse complement strand
ATCTCGCTTGAGAAACAATCCGCACATCACTCACCCAACTGCATCCGCCGCACGTAATGGCAGGTATAACCGCCGGGATTTTTGTAAAGGTAGCGCTGGTGGAATTCCTCGGCGCGCCAGAACTCCTTGAACGGCACGACCTCTGTCACCACCGGATACTTCCAGTCACCTGACGCATCCACGGTCTGGATAACTTCCTCTGCCGTTTTTTTCTGCGCCGCATCGAGATAAAAAATCGCCGAACGATATTGCGTGCCGACATCGTTGCCCTGCTGGTTGCGCGTGGTCGGGTTGTGCATACGGAAAAATTCAAACAACAAATGACGATAAGTCAGACGCTTGGGATCAAACACAATCTTCAACGATTCTGCGTGACAGCTGCGCCCGGTCTTCACCACATCGTAGTTGGCATCCGGCACATCGCCGCCGGTATAACCCACCTCGGTATCCACCACACCGGGAATCTGCCGCACCAAATCCTCCATCCCCCAAAAACAACCGCCGGAGAGGTAAGCGGTTTGGGTGGTGTCGGTCATGGGGATTCCTTTCGGTTCGGAGAAGCTGGCGGTGGCGAAGAGTGACAGCAGGATACATGGTTGATTTTCGTAGGTCGGGATTTATCCCGACGGTATTCATGGTTTGAAAAAATCGTCGGGATAAATCCCGACCTACAAAAGTGTGAGGTTCATGGGTTGGGGAGTTGATGCGGTGGCTCAGAATCTTGCTCGCCATTCCGTCAGCGCGGTAAAAACGGCGAGCGGGTCGGTGTCTTGCAGGCCGCGTGTTTGCAGGGTTTGGATGAGTTCGGGATTGGTGCAGCGCAGAAACGGGTTGGTGGCTTTTTCCACGGCGAGGGTGAACGGTATGGTGGGTTTGTCGGCGGTGCGCAGTTTTTCGGTTTCAGCCAGTCGTCGCTTGATGTTCGGATTGGTTGGCTCGCACAGCAGCGCAAACGGCAGGTTGTATTCGGCGTATTCGTGTGCGCAATAAATCAGCGTGTCGTCGGGCAGTGTCGCTAGCCGTTGCAGCGAGTGGTGCAATTGCGCCAGTGTGCCTTCAAAATTTTTGCCGCAGCCCGCAGCGAAGATCATGTCGCCGCAAAACAATATTCCCGGCGCGGAAAAAACGATGTGGCCTTCGAAATGGCCGGGGGTATCGATGATGTCGAAGCTGATGTTCAGCGGTTCGAGCCGCAGTTGGTCGCCTTCGATCAAATCATCGGTGATGTGCGGGTTGCGCGGATGGCTTCGTCCGTACACCGGCACGTTATATACTCTGCGCAGTTCAGCGATGCCGCCGACGTGGTCATGATGGCGGTGGGTACACAGGATAGCGTCAAGCTGTAAATTGTTTTGTTTGATGAAGTCCAGCACCGGCGCAGCCTCGCCGGGATCGACGATCACGACGTGCTGGTCGTGGTGCAGCGCCCAGATGTAATTGTCTTGCAGCGCAGGAATGGCAGTAATTTTTATCATCATAGGTCTGCGAATCGGATGCCGAATTCTAAAGTAATCGCCCAAAGTTTGAGTGAATGGTTCGCCACAGCGCAGGGCGGCTATGTGTTGTCGCGTGAGCAGGCTTTCTTCGACCATACGGTGAGCGACATCTTCGGCTACAACGCGCTGCAACTGGGCTTGCCCGAGCAGGATTTTTTGCGCAGCAGCCGCATGCCGTTACGCTTCACGGCGGGCAATCAGGTCGGCAACGACGTGCGCCTGATCCTCGCCGAATTGCCGTTCGACAGCGGCAGTATAGATTTGGTGTTGATGCCGCATGTGCTGGAGTTCGCCGACAACCCGCACCAGATTATCCGCGAGGTGGAGCGTGTGTTGATGCCGGAAGGGCATTTGCTGATTAGCGGTTTCAACCCGTTCAGCCTGTGGGGCTTGCATCGCAAACTGGGCAGGAAACAAGGCTATCCGTGGCAAGGACATTTCATCAAGCTGCAACGCATGAAAGACTGGTTGGCGTTGTTGGGCTTCGAGGTGGTGGGCGGGCGCTTCGCCGCCTACGCGCCGCCGTTCCACCAAAGCAAATGGCTGAACCGTTATTCATTCATGGAAAAAGCGGGCGACCGCTGGTGGGCGGTGGGCGGCGGCGTGTATTTTTTGCACGCGATCAAACGCGTGCCGGGCATTCGCCCGATCAAACCGAAATGGAATAAAGGGCTGGTGAGCAATTTGATTCCGTCGTCGGCCAAATTGAACAAAGGGATTCAGCAGGTGAAACAAGATGAGTGACGTAGTAGATATTTTCAGCGACGGCGCATGCAAGGGAAATCCCGGCATCGGCGGCTGGGGTGTGTTGTTGCGCGCCAAGGGCAAAGAGCGCGAACTGTGCGGCGGCGAAGCGCACACCACCAATAATCGCATGGAGCTGATGGCGGCGATTGCTTCGCTGGAAACCTTGACGCGTCCGTGCAAAGTGCGCCTGCATACCGACTCGAAATATGTGCTGCAAGGCATCACCGAATGGATGCCGGGATGGAAACAGCGCGGCTGGAAAACGGCGAGCAAACAGCCGGTGAAAAACGAAGACTTGTGGCGCAGGCTGGACGAAGCAACAGGTCGGCATCAGATCGAATGGATATGGGTCAAAGGCCACGCCGGACACGACGGCAACGAACGCGCCGATTTGTTGGCGAATCGCGGGATTGAAGAGTTGAGAAACAAATCTTAAAACCTGCTTATCCGCAGATTACACAGATTAACGCAGATTATTTTGCGTAAATCTTTATAAAGCAATTCCTGGTTTTTAATCTGTGAAATCTGCGTAATCTGCGGACAAAAAGTTTTTCAAGGAATAATCATGAGACAAGTTGTGCTAGACACCGAAACCACCGGCCTCGACCCCAAGCAAGGCCATCGCATCATCGAAGTCGCGGCGATTGAATTGAACGGGCGCAAGGTTTCCGAGCGCATGTTTCACCGTTACCTGAACCCCGAGCGCGACATCGACGAGGGTGCGGCGGCGGTTCACGGGCTGACGCTGGACCGGTTGCAGGACGAACCCAAGTTCGCCGAGATCGCGCCCGCGCTGCTGGAATTTATCGGCGATGCACAGCTCATCATCCACAACGCGCCGTTCGACATGGGCTTTCTGAATGCTGAATTAAAACTGGCCGGGCTGCCGCCGCTGGATAATCCAGTGCTAGACACCTTGAAGTTTGCCAAGGAATTACACCCCGGCAAAAAGAATAATTTGAACGCACTGTGCGACCGCTACTTCATCGACAACTCGCACCGCACCTTGCATGGCGCGCTGCTGGATACCGAGCTGCTGGCCGAAGTTTATCTGGGCATGACGCGCGGGCAGGGTAGTTTGCTGGGCGAAGAAAGCGCGGAGGAAGACAGCGTGCAATTGGGGGCGACTGGCGAAACGATTCTGATGAGCGTGCGCGTGTTGCCCGCAAATGAAGAAGAGTTGGCGCAACACGAAGCGCAGTTGGCCGACATCAAAAAAGCCAGCAAAGGCGCGTGTGTGTGGAAAAATCTGGCGGGCGCTGAAGCCTGATGAGCAAACCGAATTCGGAGTTCGATGTCATCATCATAGGCGCAGGCGCGGCGGGGCTGATGTGTGCGTTAACCGCAGCGAAGCGCGGGCGTTCGGTGCTGTTACTCGACCATTCGTCCAAGCTCGCCGAAAAAATCCGCATCTCCGGCGGCGGGCGCTGCAACTTCACCAACCTCAACGCCAAACCGGAAAACTATCTCTCGCACAACCCGCATTTCTGCCGCTCCGCGCTGGCGCGCTTCACCCCGCAACACTTCATCTCCTTGCTGGATAAACACGGCATCGGCTATCACGAAAAAACGCTTGGGCAATTGTTCTGCGATCAGGAATCGGAAGCCATCATCGCCATGCTCAAAGCGGAATGTGATGCGGCTGGAGTGCGCTGGAGCATGTCGTGCGAAGTGGCAAAGATCGATCACTCTAACTCCCCTCTCCCGCTGGCGGGAGAGGGGGCGGGGGAGAGGGTAGCGGACAACCATTTCACTCTTTCCACCACTCGCGGCAAGTTCACCACCCGCTCCCTAGTCATCGCCACTGGCGGCCTCTCCATCCCAAAAATAGGCGCAACCCCCTTCGGCTACAAAGTCGCCGAACAATTCGGCGTGCCCATGACCAAACTCAAACCGGGTTTGGTTCCGCTCAACTTCCATCCCGAAGAATGGGCGGTATATGCCGAGCTGGCAGGCATCTCGCAAGATGCGGTGGTGAGTTTCGGCAAACACAGCTTCCGCGAAAACCTGCTGTTCACCCATAGAGGCCTGAGCGGCCCGTCCATCCTGCAAATTTCCTCGTACTGGGAACCCGGCCAGCCGCTGTCCATCGACCTGCTGCCCGACCATGACTTGCACGAAATGTTCTTGCAACAACGCGGCAACAAAATGCTGCTGGGCAATTTTCTGGCGCAGCACTTGCCGAAACGTCTGGCCGAGATCATCGCCACACAATGGACAACAAATAAACCGCTCAACCAATACGCCGAAAAAGAATTACGCGCCCTGGCCGACAAAATTAAAAGCTGGCAGATCACCCCGACCGGAACGCTGGGCTACAGCAAAGCCGAAGTGACCTGCGGCGGCGTGGATACCCATGCACTGTCGTCCAAGACCATGCAGTGCAATGATGTACCGGGTTTATATTTCATCGGCGACGTGATGGACGTGACCGGACAACTCGGCGGCTACAACTTCCAGTGGGCGTGGGCTTCCGGCTTTGCGGCGGGGCAGGTGGTATAACAAAAAGTTGATGTAATCCAGTGAGACTGGTTTCCCGGATTTTATTTCATCCCATCCGGGCAACGTAGGCCAGCGATCACTGCAACAAGCTGCTTGAGACTCCCGCGAAACAACCAACCCAGCCCGCACATCCAGTACAGCGATAACGAAGCCGGAAAATTTGCCTCGCGCATCATCTCCAGCGCGACCGGGTCTTTAAAATGCCAATAAATCGCGTAACAACCATCCACCGTGAACCAAGTGAAAAGCAACATCAAAGGCCACAGTCGCCAGCGGCGCTCGACCATCACCCGCATACTCCACGGTGCAGTCAGATACGCGAGCACCGCCATAATCAAACTGATCGGAATATCCCAATCCGGCGCTTGGTAATAAAACGAACCGACAATTAGCAAACCGATGCCGAAAGCTAGCGTCACCAGCTTCCACGGGCGCAAGTATTCGGCGGGGTAGTTTAGGTGGGGGAGGGGCATTTTGTTATCAGTCAGAAATATTGTGGAGAAAAATCCCATCGCCCGCTGGCGGGAGAGGGTTAGGGTGAGGGGCTTTGAGTATTCGCCAATTTGGCTGCATCGCACAGACCCTCATCCCCAGCCCTTCTCCCGCCTACGGGAGAAGGGAGAAATCTCACGGTGCCGGATTCGGATAAATCCTATGCACCGCCTCGATCTTCTCCAGCATGTCCGCCGTTAGCACCACCTCCGCACTATCCAGATTTTCCTTCAATTGCTCCAGCGTCGTCGCGCCAACAATCACGCTGCCGGTGAACCATCGCGTGCGCGCAAACGCGAGGGCCATGGTCGCGGGTGAAAGTCCGGCTTCTTGTGCAATGCGCACATATTCCTTCACGGCGGGCGGGACGTTTATTTTGTTGTAGCGTTGGCCGAAGCCGGGGAAGAGGGTGATGCGGCCTTTGGCGTTCGGGTCGGTGAGGTATTTGCCGCTGAGGTGGCCGAAGGCCAGCGGGCTGTAGGCGAGCAGGCCGACGTTGGTGTGGTGGCAAACTTCGGCGAGGCCGCTTTCGAAGGTGCGGTTCATCAGGTGGTAGGCGTTTTGCACGCTGATGATTTTGGGTAGGCCGAGTTGTTCGGCGATGCGCACGAATTCGCTCACGCCCCAAGGGGTTTCGTTGCTCAAGCCGATGTGGCGCACTTTTCCGGCTTGTATCAGTTCGGCCAGTACTTGTAATTGTTCGGCGATGGGCGTGGTGTCGCGCTCCTGTGTCACGTCGTAACTGGTCGATCCGAACATGGGCACGTAGCGATCCGGCCAGTGGATTTGGTACAGGTCAACGTAGTCGGTTTGTAGGCGGCGCAGGCTGCCGTCGATGGCGGCGGTCAGGTGTTCGCGGTTGATGCGCGGTGTGCCGCGTATCCAGCTGAAGCCTCTTGCCGGCCCGGCGATTTTGGTGGCGAGGATGAGTTTGTCGCGTTGCTGCTGTTTGAGCCAGTTGCCGATGTAACTTTCGGTGCGATTAACGGTCTCGGCGCGCGGGGCGACGGGGTACATTTCGGCGGTGTCGATGAAGTTGACCCCGCGCGCGATGGCGTAGTCCAGTTGCGCGTGGGCATCGGTTTCTGTGTTCTGTTCGCCGAAGGTCATGCTGCCCAGCGCCAGTGCCGAAACCTGTAAATCGCTGCTGCCTAGTTGTCTGTATTCCATGGTTGAGTCACAGTGAAATGGATGTAACATTTTAGTGGTAAAGTCTTGACCCTTGTTGTTGAATGCAACAGTTCCCTCTCCCGCAGGCGGGAGAGGGTTAGGGTGAGGGTTGCTGAGTCATAAAGTACGTAATTTGCAGCGCACAAACTCTCATCCCCAACCCTTCTCCCGCCTGCGGGAGAAGGGAGTTAAAGCCTATCAGGAGGCAATAATGGATAAGTACAAAATGATGTTTTACGTGCCAACCGTGGATGAGGCATCGCTGGATGCGGCGCTGGCGGAATGGCAGACGGTCAACCCCAAGCTGGGCGTGTGCGCGCTGTTGCCGGAGGCGTTTAAAGATAGCGTGGGCGTGTTGCAAGCGGTGTGCGCGCGGCGCGGTGTGCCGCTGGTGGGCGGTATTTTCCCGGCGCTGGTGCAGGATGGCATTTTTGTGACCGAGGGCGTGTGGCTGCTGGGGTTCAAGGAAATGCCTTATTGCGCGCTGTACGAAAATCTGCCCGGCGGCGCGGCGGAGGCCGAGCAGGCTGTCGAAAAAATTGCCGCTGATGTGCGCGCGCAAATCGATCATATTCCCGACCTGACTTTGTTCCTGATGTTCGATTCGATGCTGCCCAACATCAGCACCATGCTCGACTATCTTTATCTGCAATTGGCGAACCGCGTGCACTATGCGGGCGCGAACGCGGGCAGCGAAACGTTCCAGCCCATGCCGTGTTTGTTCGACGGCCAGCGCGTGGTCAGTAACGGGCTGCTGGTGATGTTGTTGACGCAACACAAGGGCGCGATTCTGGAGCACGGCTACCACGCGCCAGAGCGCACGTTGTACGCGACTTCGACCGAGGGTAACCGCATTTCGCAGATCGACTGGCGACCCGCGTTTGAGGTGTATCAGGAGATGGTGGGCGAGCAATACGGCGTGGAAATCACTAAAGAGAATTTCTACGAACACGCGGTGCATTTTCCGTTCGGTATCGTGCGCGCCAACCATCACGTGGTGGTGCGCATCCCGGTGATGCTGGCGGAAGACGGCAGTTTGTTCTGCGTGGGCGAAGTGCCGCCGAATGCCGTGCTGACGTTGCTGGAACGTCCGGCGGTGGATACCAACGAGACTTTGCGCGTGCTGGTGGACGGCTTGACCGCGCTTAATGGCAATCCCGCCGGAACGGAGCTGCTGCTGTTTTATTGCGCGGGACGGCGCATGCATCTGGGTGTCGAGCTGGCGAGCACCGAGTTGGTCGAATTCGCCAACCGCACCCAAGCATCACAAGTCGGCGGCGCGCTTTCCTTGGGAGAAATTGGCGGCTCCACGCTGCACGGTTATCCGCTGTTCCACAACGCGACGCTGGTCGCTGCGCGCTGGTAATGGATCGCGATAATATTCTGCCGGTGTTGTACGACCTCGTCGTCACCATCGGCAGCGAGATCAGTGTCAAACCGCTGCTCACGCGCACCCTGCAACGTCTGCTGTACCACACCTCATTTTCCGCCGGATTTATTTGTCTGGATGTGCCGCAATGCAATCAGGATGGCGGTCAGGTTGAGGTGCATCTGGATGCGGTGGTGGGCGATTTCGATTTGATCGGCGAAATCGGCAAGCCGATTTTTTTGCCGTGCGAGTTGATCTGCAAAACGGCGGGGCGCGCGGACGAACAGGCGGCGCTGCTGTCGTCGTTGCGCTGCACGCAAACACAATACAAAGCCTATCTCAAATTACCGATTGACCATTGCGGCGTGATTTTGTTATTGGCCGCCGAGATTCCCGCGACCACTCTGCCGCTGACCACCATGTTGCAGCCGGTGCTGGCGCATCTGGCGAAAGCCCTCTTGCTGTGCCGCCGCAACGACGCTTATACCAGCGGGCTGGCGTTGCGCCGCGATTTGCTGGAAGAAGTGTTCGAGAGCAGTTATTCGGCGGTGACGATCACCGATAGCGAATCCAATATTATCGAGGTCAATCCGGCCTTCACGCGCATCACCGGCTATACGCCGCAGGAAGTGCATGGCAAGAACCCGCAGATCATGGCCTCGGGGCGGCACGGCCAGGAATATTTTGCGGAGATGTGGGACAGCATCCGCGCGGAAGGGCATTGGGAAGGCGAGATATGGAATCGCCGCAAAAACGGCGAAGTGTTTCCGTGCTGGATCAACATCAATCAGGTGAACGACAAGAGCGGGAAATTGTTGTGCTACGTCGGCATGTTCTCGGACATTAGCAAGCGCAAGCAAGCCGAGGCGCAAATTCACCAATTGGAATTTTATGATCCGCTGACCGAATTGCCGAACCGCCGTTTGCTCATGGAACGTCTGCATCAGGCTTTTGCCGTGGGCTCGCGCACCGGGCAACACGGCGCGGTGCTGTTTATTGATCTGGATAATTTCAAGGCGGTCAACGATACCAAAGGCCACGAAACCGGCGACCTGTTGCTGGCCGAAGTGGCGAAGCGGCTCAAGACTTGTGTGCGCGAGGGCGACACGGTGGCGCGGCTGGGCGGCGACGAGTTCGTGGTTGTGTTGGAATATTTGAATGCGCTGCCGGATGAGGCGGCGGCGCAAGCCGATCTGGTGGCCGAAACGATCCGCGATGTGTTGAGTCAGCCCTATTCTTTGCTCAATTACACGCACCACACCACGCCCAGCATCGGCGTGGTGGTGTTCCGGGGTCACCAGCAAAGTCTGGAAGATCTGCTGAAACACGCGGACACCGCGATGTATCAGGCCAAAACCGCCGGGCGCAACGCCATCCGCTTTTACGACCCGGTGATGCAGGCGGCAATCGAGGCGCGCGCCGAACTGGAAGAAGAATTGCGCCATGCGCTCGACAAGGAGCAGCTCCAGCTGCATTACCAGATACAAGTCGATAGCCTGCGCCGTCCGATAGGTGCGGAAGCCTTGTTGCGCTGGACGCATCCGCTGCGAGGTTCGATATTGCCCGAGCATTTTGTGCCGCTGTCCGAGGAAAGCGGCATGATCGTGCCCATCGGCATCTGGGTGTTGAATGCGGCGTGCGCGCAGCTCAAAGCCTGGCAGCATGACCCGCTGACCCGCGACCTGACGCTGGCGGTGAACGTCAGCGCCAAACAATTGCACAAAGCGGATTTCGTGTTGCAGGTGCAACGTGTGTTGCTGAAAACCGGCATCCGACCGGCGCTGCTGAAACTCGAATTGACCGAGAGCGCCGTGCTGCAAGATGTCGAAGACACCATCGAAAAAATGCGCGAGATAAAACTGCTGGGCGTGAGCTTCTCAATGGATGATTTCGGCACGGGCTATTCGTCGCTGCAATATCTGAAACGCCTGCCGCTGGACCAGATCAAAATCGACCAATCCTTCGTGCGCGACATTACTACCGACCCCAACGATGCCGCCATTGTGCAGACCGTGATCGCTATGGGCGAAGCGCTCGGCCTGAACGTAATCGCCGAAGGCGTGGAAACCGAAGCCCAGTGCGAATTTCTCGACTTGCGCGGCTGTCATGCGTTTCAGGGATTTTTGTTCGGCAGACCGATGCCGGTGGCGGAATTCGAGGTGATGCTGCGCGGGTTTGATTGGGGAATTAAGCGGGGTAGCTCGAACCCGGACTAATAAAAAAATCCCCCGGTTTTGCCGGGGGATTTTCTTTAGTGATGCGATTTGGCAATCAGCTTGAGCATCTTGTAGTTGATGGCGATGAAGCGGTAAAACTGCCAGATCAAGCATGTGCGCATGAAGCGGGTGAACTTGGTCGGTGCCGGGGGATAATAAGCCTGTTGGTACGGCTCTCTGTTGGTGATATTGCCCATTTTCTGTTCCTTTTTAATTTTCGGTTAATCAGTCCGGTATCAACGACCAGCCCGGACGCAGTTTGGCTTGATAGATGAAGGCGTGATGCAGCAAGTACTTCATCCAGTGTCCGGCCAGCCCGATTTCGCCGAAAGTCAACTCGATGTCGCGCCCGAATTCGGGATACTTTTCGAAATCCGGCACCACCGGGAAAACGGTCATGGCGGCGGCGGTTCCCTTGAAAATATGCGAGCCGGTGGAGGCCACGCAGGCTGCGCCCATTTCGGCCATCGAGGCGGTGTGCGTCGGTTTCTCGGCTCCGTTCAACATATCGCGAATGCTCATGGCTACAGCTTTGGCCATGGCGGCGGAAGGCATGCCGGTGCGTGGTGCGGTGGGGTTGATCGGCGTGCCGTTGGCGCTTTGCATCGGCTTGCTGATCAGGTGTGGCGGCGCAAACGCGATGCCGACCGCGAAGATGTTGCGGTAAGCCGGAGTCTGGTAAGTGCGCGGCCAGTCCTTGGCGCTCCATTCCAAAAACGGGCGCGCTGTGTAGTCGGCATCGACCTTCATGAAACCGTTGGGCGCAAACACCTGGCTGGTGATGTCTTCATTCGCTTTGTTGAAGGCTTTCAGTCCGACACCCGCGAATGGCGGGATTAGCATGGAGAAATCGAAGTCCAGTTCGTGGAATTGGCCGTCCATGGTTTCGTAGTGAATTTTTCCGGCTTCAACTTTCTTGACATGCGCACGGGTGATCCATTCGATGCCGCGTTCTACCATCAGCGATTCGGCGAAAGTTTTGCCGTTGGTGATGTAGCCGCCGCGCTTGATATGCACGCCGCCCATGCCGAAATCGCCCAGCTCGTATTCGTTGCTGAGCCAGACAATGCGCGCTTTGTCGCGCACACCCGCTTCGCGCAAGGCGTGATCGACGTTGTAGATGTATTCAAACGCCGCGCCCTGGCAGGTACACATGCCGTGCCCTGTACCGATCACGATGGTTTGCTTTTCACCCTTGCGCATCGCTTCGATGCTGGCCTGAAGTTTTTCGTTGGCTTCGATCGCATGTTTGGCCGAACAAACGGAAACCGTATGGCCGTGCTCCGGCCCCAAGCCTTCGGTCGCGCCGAAATTCAACTTGGGCCCGGTGGCGTTGATCAGAAAATCGTAAGTGATGTTTTCTTGCACGCCAACCTTGTCCGCGCGGGTGTATTCCACCGTCACGAACGGCTGGGCGTTGTCCGCATTGCCTTCGGGATGGATCGCCAGCGCTTTGGCTTGGCGGAAATCCACTTGGGTTTTGCCGTACAACTTGGCGAGGTCGAACGTGACATCCTCCTCGCTCATCTGTCCCACGCCCACCCAGATGTTGGAGGGAATCCAGTTCCATTTGGCATTGGGCGAAACCACCACGATTTCGTGCTGTTTGCCTATCCATTTATTCAAATATCTGGCGGCGGTATGACCGGCGATACCCGCGCCTAAAATTACGACTCGCGACATTGTTTTCCCTTCATTAAATATTTCAAATTAAGTTGTTCGGTTGGCCGAATCGGCGTTCAACGTGGCCGCCGAAGAAAATCCGTGCTATGCCCGGCTAGCCGGGCAGTCTGAAAACAGCCACAAACGGTGATTTATTTCAGGGAAGCAGAGGAAGAATCATGCAACCGGAACGCGCTAATGCGGCATTTCTGTCCGCGCTGCATTGAATAATAATATAAGCATATTCTAATGCGCAACCGTTAATTCAAGATGCGGGCAGTCCGTTGAATACCCATAGCCTGGTTGTGGGCGGGGTCCAGCGCGCGGGTATTGCCGGGTTAGCCGCGCGTATTGGATTGCGTGGAGAACTGCGTCAGATCAACCAGCGGCGCGGGTTGCCAGCCGGGTTTGCGGTGCTCGGCCACGACGTTGGTGAAGATGCCGCCGCGCACGTAGAACTTGGCGGTGAGGCGCATGAAACGCGGCTGGGTGGCGGCGACCAAGTCGTCCAGCACGCGGTTGGTCACGTCTTCGTGGAAGTGGCCTTCGTTGCGAAATCCCCAGATATATAACTTCAAGCTTTTCAATTCCACGCACTTTTCGTCGGCGATGTAATCCAGGATTAACGTGGCGAAATCCGGTTGGCCGGTTTTGGGGCACAAACAAGTAAATTCGGGGATTTCCATGTGGATGTGGTAGTCGCGCCCCGGTTGCGGGTTGGCGAAAGTTTCCAGCGTTTTGCTCGGCTGCGTGGTCATTTGGTCAGGGTTCATGCATGGGTTAGAATGCGGCGCATTATATCGCCAGCCTGAATCAAATTGCGCCTCGCACATATCAAGTTAGCCGGTTTCAAGTCCTTCGTTGATCCCACGCATATCTCGCTGCCGGGGCAGTTGGTGGGCATCGTCGGTCCCAACGGCTGCGGCAAATCCAATGTGATCGACGCGTTGCGCTGGGTGCTGGGCGAGTCGCGCGCTTCGGCTTTGCGCGGCGAGTCGATGCAGGACGTGATCTTCAACGGTTCCGGCAACCGTAAGCCGGTGTCGCGTGCCAGCGTGGAGCTGGTGTTCGACAACACGCTGGGCAAGGTCGGCGGGCAGTGGGCCAGCTACGCCGAAATCTCCATCAAGCGCGTGCTGCAACGCAACGGCGATTCCAATTACTACATCAACAACCAGAACGTGCGGCGCAAGGACATCACCGATATTTTCCTCGGTACGGGTGTCGGCGCGCGCGCTTACGCCATCATCGAACAGGGCATGATCGCGCGGATTATTGAGGCGAAGCCGGAAGAATTGCGCGTGTTCCTCGAAGAGGCGGCGGGTGTGTCCAAATACCGCGACCGCAGGCGTGAGACCGAATTGCGACTGGGCGATACCCGCGACAATCTGCTGCGCGTGTCCGATATTTTGCAAGAACTCGACAAACAGTTGAGACATCTGGGCGAGCAGGCCGAGGTGGCGAAGAGTTTCCGCGAACTGGAAGGCAAGCGCGATACCACGCAGAAAATGTTGTGGTTGGTGAACAAGCTGGAAGCCGAGTCCCGCCGCGCGCGCCTCGCCCAGCAAGTCGAAAAAACCAAAAACGAACTGGAAGCCGAGATCGCCAAGCTGCGCGAAGTGGAAAGCAAGCTGGAAGGTGCGCGCAGCGAACATTTTGCCTTGGCCGATGCCTTGCACGCCAAGCAGGGCGATTTGTACGCGAGCAACGCCGAAGTGGCGCGGCTGGAGCAACAGATCACTTTCCTGACCGAGCAGCGCAATCGTCTGGCGCAACAAATCCAGAACGGCGAACGCCAGATTGCGCAGCAGCATGCGCAGTTGCAGGGTTTGCGCACGTTGCAGACGCACTGGCAAGGGCAGCAGCAAGAAGCTGCCGTGCGCGTGGCGGTATGCGAAGAGCGTGCCGATACCGAAGCGCAGCAGTTGCCGCAAGCGGAAGATGCGGCGCGGCTGGCGCTGGAAAAACACAACGCTGTGCAGCGCGAACAGATGCTGATTCAGCAGCAATTGCAACTGGCGGAGACGCAGCGCGGCCACATTCAGGGCAATGTGCAGCAACTGGATAGCCGCCGTTCGCGCCTGATGCTGGAACGCGACAATTTGCCGCGAGCGGATGAGCTGGGGCTGGAATCCGCGCAGCAACAGTTGGCCGAGATGCAGATGTTGTACGAGGAACAGCAACAGCAGTTGGCGTTATTGCAGGAGCAGTTGCCGCAGGCTGATGTGGCGCGGCGCGAGGCGCGCACTGCGGCGCAAGAGTTGGAACGGCAGTTGGGGCAAACGGAAGCGCGTCTCAACGCGCTGAAACAGTTGCAAGCCCAACTCGACAACGACAAGAATTTGAAAGCGTGGCTGGTGCGACACCAGTTGGATGGCGCGCCGCGTTTGTGGCAATCCATTCGCATCGAGCAGGGCTGGGAAGACGCGCTGGAAGCGGTGTTGCGCGAACGTATCAACGCGCTGGCGCTGCCGCGACTGGAAGATACGGCAGGCTGGAGCGATGCGCCGCCGGGCAAGCTGGCGGTTTATGCGGCGGAAGGTGCGCTGAATGCGGCGGCGGTTAATCCCGGCGGGCTGATCCCGCTGGTAAACTATGTAAACAGCCATGATGCGCGGGCGGCGGCGGTGGTGGAAGATTGGCTGGCCGGGGTGTATGCCGTGGCTAATCTGGATGAAGCGTTACGCTTGCGCGGCAATTTGTCGGTTGGCGCGTGGCTGGTGACCCCGCAAGGTCATCTGGTTGGCGCGCACAGCGTGTTGTTCCATGCGCCGGACAGTCAGGTTCACGGCATTCTGGCGCGGCAGCGCGAGATCGAGCAGTTGCAGCAAGAAGTTCAACAACGTGCGGATACGCTGGAGCAAGGCCGGTTGCAAGTGGCGCAGGCGGAAGAGAATTATCGCCTCGTCGAAAGCCGAATCGGCCCGCTGCGCAGCGGCAATGCCGAATCGCAGCAACGCCAGCACCAGATCCAGTTGCAGATTTTGAAATTGACGCAAGCTAAAGAGCGCAGCCAGGAACGCGCCATGCAGATCGCGCAAGAGCTGGAAGAACTGGCGGAACGGGTGGATTCCGAACATCGCCAGTTGCAGGAAGTGGCCGAACGTATGGAAGTTTTGCGCGAGCAATTGTCGGCGCAACAAATCGAGAGCGACCAAACGCGGCATCAATCCGGCGCGAGCGAATCCGCGTTGCGCGAGGTGCGTGATCGCGCGCAGCGGGCGCAGCATGAATTGCAGGAAGCCCGTTTCTTTGCCAAGACATGCGCCGACAAGATTGCCGATCTGGAACAGAACATCAATCACAATACCGCGACGCTGGAGCAACTGAATGACGCGTTGGCGCATAGCCAGTCCGATCTGGCCAATCTGAGCGACGGCGACGCGCAGCAAAAATTGCAGGAAGTATTGCAGCAACGCCAAGCGCACGAGCAGATTCTGGCGGAAGCACGCAACACGCTGGAACACGCCACGCTGAACCTGAACCGCATGGAACAGGAGCGTAT
>JAGVNQ010000041.1 GCA_020053195.1 Sideroxydans sp. | reverse complement strand
CCCTCTTTGGTTCCGCCTCGTCCGGCTCAGGATTGAAAGTGCCACCCCTCAAAAAAAAAACGCACCGCCGAAGCGGTGCGTTTTTTTTGAATGCCGCGTATTACCCCTTGAACGGGTGACGCACAACAATCGTCTCGTCACGATCCGGTCCGGTGGAAATCATATCGACCGGCACTTCGCAAATGACTGCGATGCGTTCCAGATAGTTGCGCGCAGCTTGCGGCAACTCTTCGTAACGCTTCACGCCCACGGTGCTGCCACTCCAGCCTGGCATGTCTTCGTAAACCGGTTCGCAATCCGCCAGCGATTCCGCGCCGATGGGCAGGATGTCGCTGAATTTGCCGTCGATGTTATAGCCCACGCCGATGCGCACGGTTTCCATGCCGTCCATTACGTCCAGCTTGGTCACGCACAGGCCGGACACGCCGTTGATCTGGATGGAACGTTTGAGCGCGGCCGCATCGAACCAGCCGCAGCGGCGCGCACGTCCGGTGGTGGCACCGAACTCGTGGCCTTTTTCGGCCAGCATCTTGCCGATCGGGTCTTGCTTCAATTCAGCATCGTACAGCTCGGTCGGGAACGGGCCGGAGCCGACGCGCGTGGTGTAAGCCTTGGTGATGCCCAGCACGTAATGCAAACTCTGCGGCCCCATACCGGCACCGGCACAAGCCGCACCGGAGATGCAGTTGCTGGAAGTCACGAACGGATAAGTGCCGTGGTCGATGTCCAGCAGCGTGCCTTGCGCGCCTTCAAACAGCAGGTTCTGTCCGGCTTTGTTGGCTTCGTACAACGCGCGCGGCACATCCAGCACCAGCGGTTGCAAGCGCTCGGCAAAGGCCAGCGTTTCGTCCAACGTCTTCTGGAAATCCACCACGTCCGCTTTCAAATAATTCTTCAGCACGAAGTTGTGGTAATCCAGCACCTCGCCCAGTTTGGCGGCGAAACGTTTGCGGTGGAACAGGTCTTGCAGGCGGATGGCGCGGCGCGCCACTTTGTCTTCGTAGCAAGGGCCGATGCCGCGCCCGGTAGTGCCGATCTTGCCCGCGCCCTTGGCGATTTCGCGCGCCTTGTCTAACGCCTCGTGGTAAGGCAGGATCAGCGGGCAGGCTTCGGAGATGCGCAAGCGGTCATACACTTGCACCCCGGCAGCGGCGAGTTGATCCATTTCCTTGAGCAGTGCGGAAGGCGAAAGCACCACACCGTTGCCGATGTAACACATCACTTTGTCGCGCAGGATGCCGGACGGGATCAGGTGCAACACGGTTTTTTCGCCGTTGATGACCAGTGTATGCCCCGCATTGTGTCCGCCCTGAAAGCGCACCACGCCCTGCGCGTGGTCGGTCAGCCAATCGACCACCTTGCCCTTGCCTTCATCACCCCATTGCGTACCGATCACTACGACGTTCTTCGACATTTTCCGTTCCTATCTCAAGGTTCAAATTTTCATTTCGACAACAACCCACTTGCCGTCGCGCAACACCAACTCGCGGTCGCAATTCAGCTCGGGGTGGTACTCAGGCTTACCCAACAAATCGACCACAACGATCTCACCCTGCGCGCGCAAAGCTGCCATCGCCGCATCCAGCGCGGCATCCTGGCGGTAAGGGGCGTGAATCGTTTTCTGCTGTTCCTGCTTGGACAGCAGACCATGCAACTGGCGTAAATCCATGCTGAATCCTGTGGCCGGACGCGCGCGCCCGAAAGCTTTGCCCACGTCGTCATAGCGTCCGCCCAAAGCGATGGCATCATGACTGCCCGCGTGATAAACCGCGAACACCATGCCGCTGTGATAGTGGTAACCGCGCAGCTCCGCCAGATCGATACCGATGTCGCCCGCCAACGTTTTCAGATGCGCGGCGGCTTGTTCCAGTTCGTTCAAAGCGGCTGTCACTTCCGGGTAAGCGGGCAAAATCGCGCGCGCACGCGCGATGACTTCCACGCCGCCGTAGAGTTGCGGCAAGGCCAATAACGCGACTTGCACATCCTGCGGCAAATTAGCCACCAGCGTGCGCAAGGTCGGCACATCTTTGCGTTGCAAGGCGTTGAACAAATCCGCTTCCAGTTCCGCCGCAAGCGAGGCGCGCTTGACCAGACTGCGGAATACACCGACGTGCCCCAGATCAAGATGCACGCCTTGAATGCCCATCAGCGCCAACGCTTGCAGCATCAGACGCTGCACTTCCAAATCGCTTTCGATGCCGCCGTGACCGTACAACTCCGCACCAATCTGCAACGGCTCGCGTGTGCGCATCAGCCCGGCGGGCTGGGTATGCAACACACTGCCCGCGTAACACAGGCGCGTCACGCCCTGACGGTTGAGCAGATGCGCGTCGATGCGCGCCACCTGCGGCGTGATGTCGGCACGCAAAGCCAGCGTGCGTCCACTCAGTTGATCGACAAGTTTGAAGCTGCGCAAATCCATATCTTCGCTGTCGTTGATGAGCAGCGATTCGACGTATTCGAGCAAGGGTGGGGACACCAATTGATAGCCGGACAAACGTAACATTTCCAGCACGTCGCGGCGCAAACCTTCGATGCGCCACGCCTCGTCCGGCAGCATGTCCTGAATATTTTCCGGCAACAGCCAATTCATTTTCATTTAACCCAAAAAATCAACAGCAGGCCGCCCAACATCAAGGTCAGCCCGATAAACCGTATTTGCCCGTCCTGGAATTGGACGACTTTGCGCAGCGTGTCTTTCCAGGCGGCGGGAAGCAGGAACGGCATAATCCCTTCCAGCACCAACATCAACCCCAACGCCGCCAGCCAGAAATCACCCATGCCGTGTTATTTCCCGTCCCGGCTGGAACCTTTGAGGTACTTGAAGAAAGGCGAACCGGCATCCAGCACCATGATGTCGCTTTTGCTTCTGAAACCCTGTTTGTACACATCCAAACTACGATAGAAAGCGTAAAACTCGGCGTTGCGACCATAGGCACCGGCATACAGCGCGGAGGCTTTGGCATCACCTTCGCCCTTGATTTTCTGCGCGTCGCGGTAGGCTTGCGCCAGAGTCACTTCGCGCTGGCGATCCGCATCGGCGCGAATTTTTTCGCTTTCCGCGTTACCCGTCGCGCGCAACTCGTTGGCCACGCGCTTGCGCTCCGCATCCATGCGGCTATAAATCGACTGGCTGATTTCCACCGGAAAATCGACGCGCTTGAGGCGCACGTCCAGCACTTCCACGCCGATCTTGCGCGCATCCACGTCGGTTTTTTCCTGCACCACACGCATCAATTCCTCGCGCTTGCCGGAAACCACTTCGTGGATGGTACGTTTGCCGAACTCTTCACGCAGCGTCGAGTTCACTGTCTGCATCAACCGGGTTTTGGCACGCTCTTCATCGCCGCCCACGCTGACGTAATACTGTTTGACATCAAAAATCCGCCACTTGATGAACGAGTCAACCAGCACGTTTTTCTTCTCGGCGGTAATAAAACGTTCAGGCTCATCGGCATCCAGCGTCAGGATGCGCGAATCAAAAAAGCGCACGTTTTGCACCAGCGGCATTTTCATCTTGATGCCGGGCGCAGTCTCCACCCGCATCACTTCACCCAACTGGAACACGATGGCGGTCTGGCGCTGATCGACGATGAAGATGCTCATGCTGAGCAAAATCAGCGCAACCACGCCGCCCAGCAGAAAATTGGTTAAATTGAATTTCATTAGCGAGCCTCTCTTTCACGACCGAGCGCGCGCGGCACGGCGGGGGATTCACCCGGTATCGCGTTCAGTTGCTCCGTCGGTTTGAACGAAGGTAACTCTGCGCCGGGGTTGGTGCCTTGGATCAATTTATCCAACGGCAGGTACAACAAATTTCCGCCGCCGCTTTTTTGATCCACGATGACTTTACTGGTGCTGGAAAGAATCTGCTGCTTCATATCCTGATACATACGCTCGCGCGTCACTTGCGGCGCTTTTTCGTATTCGACCAGAATCTGCTTGAAGCGGCTGGCATCACCCTCGGCATTGGCGATCACGCTTTGTTTGTAACCGTCCGCTTCCTGCATCAGGCGCGCCGCCGCGCCTTTGGCTCGCGGCACTACATCGTTGGCGTAGGCTTGGCCTTCATTCTTCTGGCGTTCCCTGTCCTGTCCGGCTTTCACCGCATCATCGAAAGCGGCTTGCACCTGCTCCGGCGGCTGGGCGTTCTGCATGGTAACTTTGCTCACCACGATACCGGCTTTGTAGCGGTCGAGAATATCCTGGATCAGTTTGGTGGTATCCGCCGCAACTTGTTCGCGCCCTTCATACAATACGAAGTCCATCTTGCTGCGCCCCACGACTTCCCGGATCGAGGTTTCCGCCGCCTGACGCACGATTTCCTTGTCGTCGGACATGCGGTTGTTGAACAAATACTCGGCTGGGTCTTTCAGGAAATATTGCACCGCGAACTGGATGTCGATGATGTTCTCGTCATCGGTCAGCATCAGCGATTCTTTCAGCATCTTGTTTTTTACATTGTCGCGATAACCGACTTCGACCGTGCGCACCTGGCTCAGGTTGACCACTTCCACCGTCTCGATCGGATAGGGCATGTGCCAACGCGGACCGGACTCGGTGATTTCCACCTGCTTGCCGAAGCGCAACACCACGCCGCGCTGGCTGGCATCCACGATGTAGAAGCCGCTGGCAAGCCAGATCAACGCCACGATCAGCGCGATGATTCCGGCACCGCCCGCCAATCCGCCGGATGAGTTGCCGCTATCGCCTTTGGGCGCACCGCCGCCGGAGCCACCAGAGTCGCCGAAAAGCGAGGCGATTTTTTTATTCAAATTGCGCATCACCTCCTCCAGATCGGGAGGGCCGCCGTTGTTTTTGTTGCCCCATTGCGGGTCGTTCAGTCCCATAGCCTGCTACCTTTAAGTTTGACTCAGTTATCGTTCAGGGGATGCCACTCTGCCACTTGCGTTTCTGACAGCGGTGCGTCGCGCACCTCGGCCAGCGCCGCCCGCAAATCGTCCAAACCAGCGCCTGTTTTGGCGCTCAAATGAACGTTGGCGATTTTACCATACTCATCGCGCTTCACTCCCGCTTGCAAACCCTGCAAGTCGATCTTGTTATAGACCACGATTTGCGGGATATGCTGCGCGCCGATCTCGGCCAGCACTTTGTTGACCTCGGCCACCTGATCGTGCCGCTCCGGGCTGTTCACATCCACCACATGCAGCAACAAATCGGCCTGCGCCGTTTCTTCCAGCGTGCTGCGAAAAGCCGCCACCAGACCGTGCGGCAAATGGCGGATGAAGCCCACGGTATCGGACAAAATCACTTGTCGCGGGCTGTCGCCTTCCAAAAATATTTTGCGCGCCGTGGTATCCAGCGTGGCGAAAAGCTGGTTGGCCACATACACGTTGGCGTTGGTCAGCCGGTTGAACAGCGTGGATTTTCCGGCGTTGGTGTAACCGACAATGGACACCGACATCACATCGGAGCGGTTGCGCGCCTTGCGCTGCAACTCGCGATGACGCTTGAGCTGCTTCAAACGATCATTGAGCAGATACACGCGCCTATCCAGTTTGCGCCTGTCCAATTCCAATTGCGTTTCGCCCGGACCGCGCGCGCCCACGGCAAACTTCTGCTGCCCCATGTCCATGTTCATGCCGACCAGACGCGTCGAAAGGTATTTGAGCTGCGCCAGTTCCACCTGAACTTTGCCTTCATGACTTTGCGCGCGCAGCGCAAAAATATCCAGAATCAACATGGTGCGGTCGATCACCCGCGTCTGAATTTTTGCAGTGAGGTTACGCATCTGCGCGGGAGACAGGTCGTGATTGAAAATGACCAGTGGCGCTTCCAGTTGCTCGACCAAAGCCGCAATCTCATCCACCTTGCCGCTACCGGCAAAGGTGGAAGCATCAGGACGTTGGCGCTTGCCTTCCACCAGCGCAAGCGTCTGCACACCGGCACTTTCCGCCAGCAAACGTAACTCTTCCAAACTTTCTGCGTAATCCGGTGCGCCGAAATCGAGACTGACCAAAACCGCCGTATTGGCGGCAGTCGTTAACTCGTGCATTACTCTGCGTCGAACGGAATGGTGACAGCGCGTGCGGGAACGATGGTGGAGATGGCGTGTTTGTAAACCATCTGGGTGACGGTGTTCTTCAACAGCACCACGTATTGATCGAATGACTCGACCTGGCCTTGCAGTTTGATGCCGTTAACCAGGTAAATGGCGACTTGCACATGTTCCTTGCGCAATGCGTTCAGGAACGGGTCTTGTAGTTGTTGCCCTTTAGTACTCATGATGTCTGCTTTTGTTGTTATTGGGGCTGGCACTGTACTGGAAAATCAGGTCTGACGGAAGAGCTCATCAGACTGTATTGCGTTTTATAAATTCCGCGCAAAGCTGCGCGCAAACCCCAATTCTTGCGGCAACGAATTGGATCGCCCCATCAGAAAACGACCGATTCCGTCGAATATGCTCGGCTGCAACAACTCGGGGTTCAACCGGGTTTTCACTTCGCCGAAACCATCCAGATTGCTGCATTCAAGATTGATGCTGCCGTCCGCATAATTGCCCTGAAAATGCATGCGCACCATTATCACCGGCTCCAGATTGACTTGAAGACTGGCCTTCTGGGCACGATTCCGCCACAGATCATGCATATCCGCCATCGGCTTAAGTCCGAAAGCTTCGATATCCTTCGCAACATCATGGTACTGCTCCCAACGACGATTCACCGTCACCGGTTCGGGCGCATCCAGCCGCACCTGAAAAAACACATGGTCCAGCAGCGCGTTATCCGCCAAACTCTGTTTGCGGTAATCGACCATGCCTTTCTTCCATTTCAAACGCGAGAATTGAGTTTTTCCATCCAGCGCATAAATGCGCGGAATTTCTGGCTCCAGCGCGTTCAAATGTTTGGCGAACAGATTAAAAAATTGAAAGGTTCTATCCAGAGCGGCATTCACGCTTTGGTTCTTCGACTGCTGGTCTTGCTGCTGGGTTCGCTGCGCTTCCAGTTTCTGTGTCGCTTCTCCCGCCAACTCCGCCAGAAAACTGCTCATCTCGTTTGATTGACTCATGCTCAACTATCCTATTAATGTTCCATCGTTCAAATGATGCCACAAATAAAGATCAACCGTACAGCCTGCGCCCCCGGATTCGGGCACGGTGCGCGGCGCGTTCTTCGCTCTCGGTGAGAACGTGTTTCTTCTCGGCAAACGGGTTCTTGCCAGACTTGAATTCGATGCGTAGCGGCGTGCCTTCCAGTTTAAATGCATCGCGATAAGTGCTCTCCAAATAGCGGCGATAACTATCGGGCACTTTATCCAGCGCGCTGCCGTGAACGATGATGAGCGGCGGGTTGCTGCCGCCCTGGTGGGCGTAACGCATTTTGGGGCGGAAAGCGCCGACGCGCGGCGGTTGTTGTTTTTGTACTGCCTCTTCCAGCACGCGCGTGAGCTGCGGCGTGGGCATCTTGGTCATCGCGGCCGCGTAAGCCTGATTCACCGATTTCAGCAAGGCATCCACACCCGTGCCGTTCAAAGCGGAAATGAAGTGATGTTTGGCAAAACTCAGAAAATGTAACTTGCGCTCGATGTCACGCTTGGCAACGTCGCGTTTGTATTCGTCCAGACCGTCCCATTTATTCACCGCCAGCACCAGCGCCCGTCCGGCTTGCAACACGAAATCAGCGAGGTGAGCATCCTGCTCGGTGATCTGGTCGCGCGCATCCACTACCAGCACCACCACGTTGGCATCCTCGATGGCTTGCAGGGTTTTCACCACCGAGAATTTCTCGACCGCCTCATCCATCTTGCCGCGACGGCGCACGCCGGCGGTATCAATGATGGTGTATTGCTTGCCGCCGCGTTCGAAGTCGATATAAATGGAATCGCGCGTGGTGCCCGGTTGGTCGAACGCGATGACGCGCTCTTCGCCCAGAATCGCGTTGACCAGCGTGGATTTACCCACGTTGGGGCGACCCACAATGGCCAGTTTCGGGTGATCGAATTTTTCTTCAACTTCCGGTTCGGTGGCGGGTAATTCATCCAGCGCGACTTCGATCATTTCGGCCACGTTGTCGCCGTGCGCCGAAGAAATGGGAATCGGCTCGCCCAAACCGAGCTCGTGAAATTCTGCGGTCACGCGCATGCGTTGCATGCCCTCGGCCTTGTTCACCAGCAGCATTACCGGCCGCCCGGTCTTGCGCAACTGGGTGGCGATAATGCGGTCGTGCGGGGTAAGCCCGTCGCGCCCGTCAACGATGAATAGCACCAGATCTGCCTCGTCCACTGCCTGCCGCGTCTGCTTGGCCATCTCGTGCAGGATGCCTTCCTTCGCCACCGGTTCCAGCCCGCCGGTATCCACCACCAGATAAGGGCGTTCGCCCACGCGCCCGCGCCCGTAGTGGCGGTCGCGCGTCAATCCCGGCAGATCGGCGACCAGCGCGTCGCGGCTGCGCGTGAGACGGTTAAACAACGTGGATTTACCCACGTTAGGACGGCCAACAAGTACGAGTGTAGGTAGCATTTTCTTTTAGTGGATGGCGATGGAATACAGCCCGCCGGCGCTGGTTTGCAGCAATGCGCCGTCGCCCAAAGTCACCGGAGACACGTTGATGGCATCACCATCGGTTTTGTAACGCGCGACGAAACTGCCGTCGTCGCTCTTGAGCACATGCAGGTAACCTTCGAAATCGCCCAGCAACAGATGATCGTCCAGCGCATAAGCCGCCGTCACTTTGCGATATAACAGTTGGCTGTTCTTCCACAATGATGCGCCGCTGCTCTTGTCCAACGCCAGCACATTGCTGTCGCTATCGGTGAGGTATAACGTTTTGCCGGACAAGGCCAAACCTTTGTCGCTGGCCACATCGCGCGTCCACAATGCGCCGCCTTGCACCGCATCGAAGCAAGCCAAGCGGCCTTGGAAAGCGACCGCACACACTTGGGCATCATCCACCACAGGCAAGCTGGTGATGTCGCTGATACGCTCCAATTCGGTGATACCGCGCGGTTGCGAAACCGAGGATTCCCACACCACCACGCCGTTGTTCAAGCCAATTGCCGCCAGTTTGCCCGCCGCAAACCCCGCATAAACCAAACCGTTGCGGATCACCGTGCCCGCATGGCTGCGCACAATAAGCGTGGGCGTGGCGCGCTCGTACAACCACAAACGGCTGCCGTCCTTCGCGCTCAAGCCGCTGATACGCTGGT
>JAGVNQ010000126.1 GCA_020053195.1 Sideroxydans sp. | reverse complement strand
CGGTGCGCGTATTCGGCGATGCCGTGCATGATGTGGGTGATCGGCAGCTTGCGCGGGCAGCGCACGATGCAGTTGTAGCAGGAGGTGCAGTTCCACATCGAGGTGGAGGTCAGCACTTCTTCGCGCTTGCCGGCGCGAATCATCATGAACAATTTCTGCGGGGTGTGTTGCCAGGCGTTGCCCAGCGGGCATGAACCCGCGCACACGCCGCACTGCATACACATCTTGACCCACTCGCCGTCCTCGACGCGCTCCTCGACTTCGCGCAGGAAGTCGTTACGGTAACGCGCAACAGCTTGTTGATTTTGTACGGTCATCTTACGCGCTCCTTAGTTGAAGCCCTTCATGGGCGACATACCGATCTCGTTGATCTTCTCGACATACTCGTTAATCAGTTTGGCCACGCGTGCATTGTCGGTGATTGCCACTTCATGCGTGATAACGCGCTCTTTTTCCAGACCCAATTGCTTGAGCGTGTCGTCGATCTTGCTCATGCGGTAGTTGGCCAGTTCCGAACCTTTAACAAAGTGACACTGATAATTGTCGCCGTGTTTGCAGCCCATCAACATCACGCCGTCGTAACCGGAGTTGAGCGCATCGGTGATCCAGATGGTGTTGACCGAACCGAGGCAACGCACCGGAATCGCACGCACAAACGCGGAATACAGATGATGCTGCAAGCCCGCCATATCCAGCGCCGGATAGGCATCGTTTTCGCAAGCGAGAATCAGGATGCGCGGTCTTTCCGAGAACTCGTCCGGCATGTCCACCGCTTTGATCTGCATGCCGACGGTATCCACCGAATAGTTCTCGAACGAAATCACACGCACCGGGCATGCGCCCATGCACGTGCCGCAACGGCGGCAGCGGCTTTCGTTGAACACCGGGAAGCGTCTTTCGTCTTCGTCGATCGCGCCGAAAGGACATTCCACCGTGCAGCGTTTGCATTGGGTACAGCCTTCCAGACGCGCAGTCGGGAAAGACAGATCGCCGGAACGCGGATGTGCGGCACGTCCGATACTGGCGTTCTCCACAGCCTGAATCGCTTTGAGTGCCGCGCCGGTCGCGTCTTCCGTGGCTTGCAACATATCCATGGGACGGCGCACCGGGCCTGCGGCATAAATGCCGGTGCGGCGCGTTTCGTAAGGGAAGCAGATGAAATGCGAATCCGCGAAGCCCTGCTTCAACTGCGGCATGTCCGGGCCTTGGCGGTAGTTGAGGTTGAGCACGGAGATTTTCTGCATCTCCACTTTCTTTTGCTTGGCCTCGTCCGAGCCGCCTTCGGCTGCGGTCACGATGGGATTCCATGCTTCGAGGTCAACCCCGGCAGTCGGCACTTGTCCGGTGGCAAGTACCACCAGATCGGCGGTAAGCTGCGTGTCTTCATCCAGAATCAAATCGCGGAACTTCACTTCGCAACCGTCGCCGGACGCTTCCACCGCCAAGGCTTTACCCTTGGTGAAAATCACGCCCTTCTGCTGCGCGCTGCGGTAGAAATCTTCGCCCATGCCAGGCAAACGCAGGTCGGTAAACATCACCACCGTATCCACTTGCGGGTTGGCATCCTTGAAATACATGGCTTGCTTGACGCTGGTGGCGCAGCAATGGCCGGAGCAATATGCCAGATGCGTGCCCGTCTCGTCGCGCTGTCCGGCGCATTGCACGAACACCACCGACTTCACTTCCTTGCCGTCGGCACGTTTGATGGTTGCGCCGTTTGCGCTGCGCGCCAAGGCTTCCAAGCCTGCCTGATCCACCACGTTAGCTTTGCCGCCGCCAAGTTCGGGCAGTTTATTCAGGTCGTAAGTGGTGAAGCCGGTGGCTTGCACGATGCCGCCCACTTCTTCCGTAGTGATGCCCGCAGCGCCCTTCACTTGTATGCTGAAACGTCCCGGCGCGCCGGAAGTTTCGGCGATGGTGGAATTCAGATGAACCGAGATGCGCGGATGAGAGCTAACTTTGCCAGCCAACTCGGCAAGGCCGGTGTCTTGCGGTTCGGCGAACGGTTGTTTGAACGGCACGCGCTTCCACAACTTGGCTGCCCAGCCGCCGAGTTGCGCTTCTTTCTCG
Source organism: Sideroxydans sp. (assembly GCA_020053195.1). Lineage (GTDB taxonomy): Bacteria > Pseudomonadota > Gammaproteobacteria > Burkholderiales > Gallionellaceae > Sideroxyarcus. The sequence continues at coordinate 5,869 of JAGVNQ010000126.1, read as the reverse complement.
ACGAGTACGATGTCGTAGCCCGCTTCGGCAGCTTCCAGCGCCGAGGTCATACCCGACATGCCGCCGCCCACCACCAGCAAGCGCTTGTTGTGCGCATGGTTGGGGTTGCCTTGCGGCAGAATCATTTTCTTTATTTCGGCACAGCCCATGCGCACGTAGTCGTTCGCCATTTCCTGACGCACTTCGTCGTGCTGCTCGCCTTCCGCGATCACCCAGATCACGCCTTCGCGCAAGTTGGCGCGCGACATGGCGACGGTGGGGAAATTGAACGCTTCGGTCTTGGCGCGACGCGAACAGGCCGCGATACAAATATGCGTGACGGCTTCTTTTTCGATGTCGTCGCGAATCATCTGCACGCCTTCTTCATTGCACAGGAAAGCGTGCTCGCGCACCAACGCCATCTTGCCTTCCTTCTGCGCAATCTTGTTCAGTTGTGCGATATCCAGCTTGTCGCCCAGTTCACAACCGGAACAGATATACGCAGCAGTCTTCATCTCAGCCATTATCTTGCTCCTTCGCTAGCAGAGGTTTTGTGTACCACTTGGATCGCGCGCAACGACGCGGCGGTGGCGCTTTGCACGGAACGGTTAACGTCCAGCGGGCTGCTCGCCGCACCGGCAGAAAATTGTCCGCCGTCTTTCGAGCCTTCGATAAAGCCGGACGAGTCGGTGATGATGTCCGCAGGCAAAGCGATGCCGTTGCTTTCCGGCTCCATACCCACTGCCAGCACTACCAGATCGTGTTGCTCGGCATAGCGGTGATAGCCTTCGGTATCCACGCCGTGCAGCACCAGATCGCCGCTGGCTTCGTGCAGCTTGATGTTGGCGACTTTGGATTTAACGAATTTCACCGTCGGGTCTTGTTGCACCTTCTGGTAGAAATCTTCCAAACGGTCGATGGAACGGATGTCGATGTAATAGACCGTGGATTTGCCTTCTTCGCCGTAAGCTTCGCGCACATATTGCGTTTGCTTCAACGAAGCCATGCAGCAAATGCGTGAGCAGTGGCGCAGATGGTTTTCGTCGCGCGAACCGGCGCACTGGATGAAGGCGATGTTCTTCGCTTCCTTGCCATCCGATGGACGCAGCAGCTTGCCGCCAGTGGGGCCGTGCGGATCGGCGAGACGCTCAAATTCCAGACTGGTGATGACGTTGTCGAAACGGTCGTAGCCGTAGGGCTGAATTTTCGCCGCGTCGTAAGGTTTCCAGCCGGTCGCCCACACTACCGCGCCAACTTTCAGCTCGACGGTTTCGCTCTGCATGTCGAGTTCGATGGCGTTGTATTTGCACGCGACTTTGGCTTTTTCGCCATCGGCTGTTGCAACGATGGACGCATCCAGCACATAACGTTGCGGATAAGCCATCGCGTGCGGCAGATAAGCGGCGCGCGTTTTGGACAGGCCGTATTCGTAGGGATTGGCAATCTCGGCCTCCACCACTTTGGCGCATTCGCCGCAGGCAGTGCAGTTCTGGTTAACGTAACGCGGCGAAATTTTCAGCGTCACGTTGTAATCGCCGCGTTGCCCGGTCACCGACACCACTTCGGTCTGGGTCATCACGCGCAAATTGCGGTTGGCCTTGAGGCGGCGCAGATTAATTTCCAGGCCGCAGGTGGGGTGGCACATCTTGGGGAAGTAGCGGTACAGCAGCGCGGTGCGTCCGCCCAGGCTGGTATCGCGTTCGGCCAAAATGACTTGTTTGCCGCATTCAGCGGCTTCCAGCGCTGCCGTCATGCCGCTGATACCGCCGCCGACGACAAGAATAGTCTGGTTTGTTGCAATAGAAGCGTTCACTCAAACCTCCGATGTAGGTTGCTGCAAAGTACGTATTTCAAAATTCATGCGTTCCAAGTCTCCGAGAATCCAGGTGGGGATGGCATTCACACCGGGTGCATCAATGCCCGCAACCGAACCGGGATTGACCAGCCAGGTGTGCCCGCCGCTGATGTCGGACTGCATGCCGACATGCGCCGTGTGGCTGTGCCCGTGGCAGACCAGATCGTAGTCGCCGGTACAGGCGAAGGCTTGTCCGTGATTGGGCATGTGGGTAACAAATATCTTGCGCCCGCCCAGTTCCAGCACCGCTTCCTGCCCGTAGTAGTTGAACAATCCGTCGGATTTATACATCACGCGGTACAACGATGCCACGTCGCCGATGTTGTTGCCATGCACGGCATGGATGGGAATGCCCAGCTTGAGGGATGCGCGCAAGGTATTGACACCGATCAGGTCGCCGCAGTGAATAACCGCTTGCGCCCCGGCTTCTTGGGCTTCCTTGATTGCTGCCACAAGCGGAGGGGAACGATCATGACTATCGGATACGATGCAGATTTTCATTCTATTCGGTGTCGCGTTAATTGCGTCGCATTAGGCATAATTCGGGCATAAAGTGTCTATAACCATATCGGGTGGGGGGAGCCATAGCCCTGATGGGGTAGCTTACAGAATTCGTGTAGTGTTATGTTGAAATTTAAAGGGAAGCGGCATAACCTCACAGGCCGCTGGATGTAATTATCATTATTAAATACGTAGCTCGATCAAACTTTCGGACATCATCGCGCATGCAATGGGTAAAAAGCTGAAGTTAGTTGATGAAACGGATAACGCCGCGTTTTACTGGACGCGCGATCCTGAATTTGTGCTTCCCGGCAAGAATGGCGGTCTGGATGCCTGCGTGGAACAGGAATTCGCCGCCTCCCGCACCTGCGACCTCAAAACATTGCTGAACACGTTTCTGGAAACGGCCATCGCGTTTATCCATGCCAGAGCCGGGGTGGTGCGCGTGCTGCTGCCGGACGAACAGACTTTGCAAGTCATCAGCGCGGTCGGGTTGACCGGAGAAGAGTTGGAAGCCGAACGCATCGTCGAATTAGCCTGCGAAGAATGCGGCAAAGACGCATTCAAACACGGCCTCTGCTCCACCGATGTCGAAACCTGCGTGACGCGCCACGGCGACCGCCCCCACCAACAGTTCCGCTCGGTGATCTCCATTCCACTGGAAAGCCGCAACGCCCCCGAAGTGCTGTTGGGCGTATTCACCCTGTTCTTCGATAAGCCGCAATCCTCTTCCGGTGCGGCCTCGACCATGGCAATCAGTTTTTCCGATCTGCTGTCCAATCTGATCGAGCACATCAAGTCGCACCGCGAAATCAAACGCGCCGAGCTGTTGGCGGAACGGCAATCCATCGCCAACGAAATCCACGATTCGCTGGCGCAGACGCTGAACTACGCGCGCATGAACACCACGCTGCTGAGCGATGCGTTGCGCAATCACAACGAACTGATGTCCACCAAATACACGCGCGACATCGACGAGGCGCTGGAAATCGGACAGAAAGCCGTGCGCACGCTGATTACCGATTTTCGCAGCGAAATGGATCCGGCGGGAATATTGCAGGCATTGCAAACGCTGTCCGAGCAATTCCGCAAGCAGCACAACATCGTGCTCGACTGCTCCATCCGCGTGGCCGACCTTGATTTGCCGCTGGAACACGAAATACAGGCTTTCCACATCGTGCGCGAAGCGCTGTCCAATATCGCCAAACATTCCAACGCCAGCCACGCCCGTCTGATCGTCGATCACCTGTGCGGCTACTACGTGTTCACCGTGGAAGACAACGGTGTCGGCACCTTTTCACCGGTGGAAGGGCATTACGGAATCATTATCATGCGCGAACGCGCGCATCGGATTGGCGGCGAAATCAAAGCAGAAAGCACAAAAGGATTGGGAACATGCGTACAATTATTCTTTCCTGAACCGGAAACGAATTGGAGAATGGCGCATGACTGAAGAATTAAAAATCGCACTGGTCGATGACCAGAGCTTGTGCCGACGCGGATTGGGCGAATTGCTTGCGCGCTGCTACGGCTTCAACGTGCTCGGCGCGGTCGGCACCATCGAAGACTTGCGCTCCCTCATCAAAGAGCAGCCCGATCTGCTGGTCATGGATCTGCGCATGAAACCAATGGACGGCCTGCAAATGCTGGAACAACTGCGCAAGGAAGGTTGCACCATCCCCGCCGTGTTGCTGACCATGAGCGATTCGGAAGTGGACTTGGGCAACGCGATCCGTGCCGGGGTGCGCGGCTACCTGCTCAAAGACATGGCCCCCGAAGAAGTGGTGGATGCAATCCGTCGCGTAGCCGCCGGGGAACTGGTGGTCGCCCCGACCATGACCGTGAAAATGATCGACATGCTGCGCGGCGATCAACCGGGACAAGAACCCAAGAATTCGCTCAAGCTGCTGACCGAGCGCGAGCGCGAGATATTGCAACTGCTGTCGCGCGGCGAAAGCAACAAAGCCATCGCCCTCACCTTAAAAATCAGCTACGACACGGTCAAGCAACATGTGCGGCACATTTTGAACAAACTAAATTTGTCTTCGCGAGTAAAAGCCGCCGTTTTATTCGCCAAGGAGCAAGGATCACCGCAGGACAGCGATTCATCTTCGAACAATCAAGCTGGATCAAAGCAACAAGGCAGCAGGTGACACGGGAAGTCGTTCCATCAATCAAAACTAAAGAGGGGTAAATATGGCACATATAGTCATTATGGGAGCAGGGGTTGGCGGCATGCCGGCAGCATACGAAATGCGCGAAAAACTGGACAAGCAACACAAAGTCACAGTCATCTCGAACAGCGAAAATTTCCATTTCGTTCCGTCCAACCCGTGGGTGGGTGTGAAATGGCGCGAGCGCAAACAAATCGAATTCCCGGTGCGCACCTATCTGGAGCGCAAGGGCATCGAGTTCATTTCCACCGGCGTGAAACGTGTCCATCCCGACAAAAACCAGCTCGAACTAAACGATGGCAAGAGTGTTGATTACGACTATCTGGTGATCGCTACCGGCCCCAAACTGGCTTTTGAAGAAGTGGAAGGACTGGGCCCGCACGGCGGCCACACCTACTCCGTTTGCCATGTCGATCACGCCATGAAGTCGCATGACGAGTGGGAAGGTTTCTGCAAGAACCCCGGCCCCATCGTGGTTGGCGCGGTACAGGGTGCATCCTGTTTCGGCCCGGCTTATGAATATGCCTTCATCATGGACACCGATCTGCGCAAGCGCAAAATCCGCACCAAAGTGCCGATGACTTTCGTGACTTCCGAGCCGTACATCGGCCACCTCGGTCTGGGCGGCGTGGGCGACTCCAAAGGCATCCTTGAATCCGGCATGCGCGACAAGCACATCAAGTGGATCTGCAACGCCAAGGTCACCAAGGTCGAAGCAGGCAAGATGTTCGTCACCGAACATGACGACATGGGCGTGGAGAAGAAGAAACACGAACTGCCGTTCAACTACAGCATGATGCTGCCCGCGTTCAAAGGCGTGGATGCGGTGTTCGGCATCGACGGCCTGGTTCAGGCGCGCGGCTTCATCATCGTGGATAAACACCAGCGCAACCCGAAATACAAAAACGTGTTCGCGGTTGGCGTGTGCGTCGCCATCCCGCCGGTTGAAGCCACACCGATCCCGGTCGGCACTCCGAAGACCGGCTACATGATCGAATCCATGGTAACGGCCACTGTGCACAACATCCATGCCGACCTGACCGGCGAACCGGCTGACACCGAAGCCACCTGGAACGCGGTGTGTCTGGCCGACTTCGGCGAAAGCGGTGTAGCCTTCGTGGCGATCCCGCAAATTCCGCCGCGCAACGTGAACTGGTTCTCCGAAGGCAAGTGGGTTCACTTGGCCAAGGTCGCGTTCGAGAAATACTTCATCCGCAAAATGAAGAAAGGCAATTCCGAACCGTTCTACGAAGGCAGCATCCTCAAGATGCTGGGCATCGAAAAGCTGAAATAAAAAAACCGTCAGACCAAAAAGCCGCTGCCCTTCCGGGCAGCGGCTTTTTGTTTATTGTTTTGCCGG
>JAGVNQ010000147.1 GCA_020053195.1 Sideroxydans sp. | reverse complement strand
CCTGCGCACCCCGCCTTGATCCAAGCCAACCACTCATCCATGCCCTCGCCGCTGGTAGCCGAGGTGCGGATCACCTGGATGTTGGGATTGACGCGGCGGGCATTGGCTACTGCAAGATCGGCATCGAATGTCAGGTACGGCAGCAGGTCGCATTTGTTGAGCAGCATCAGATCGGAAGCTGCGAACATGTCGGGATATTTGAGCGGCTTGTCTTCGCCTTCGGTCACCGACAGGATGGCGACTTTGTGCGCTTCGCCCAGATCGAAACTGGCGGGGCACACCAGATTGCCGACGTTCTCTATCAGTAGCAGACTATTGTCCTGCAAGCTAAGTTGCTGCATGGCCTTGCCCACCATGAAGGCATCGAGATGGCAGCCTTTGCCGGTGTTGATTTGCAACGCGGGTGCGCCAGTGGCGCGGATGCGCGCGGCATCGTTGTCGGTCTGCTGGTCGCCTTCGATTACGGCCAGTTTCAATTCATTGTTCAGCGCCTCAATGGTCTTGACCAGCAGCGTGGTTTTGCCCGAGCCGGGGCTGGATACCAAATTGAGGGCGAAGATGCCGTGTTCTTTTAAATAGCGGCGGTTATCGTTGGCGTAGCTGTCGTTTTTGGACAGGATGTCGCGCTCGATTTTCACCATGCGCGCCTGGCTTATGCCGGGTGCGTGTGCGCCTGCGGGGCCGGTGCCGAAATCAAGGTTTGAAGAATTGCCTTTCACGTTTGCTCCCTCGCCCGCTGGCGGGAGAGGGTTGGGGAGAGGGTAAGTAGCGTGCCCTTCATGCGCACGATATTGAATTGGCTCACCGGGTTTGTGCGCCTGCTTGAGCGCGTGTCCGCCAATCAATGTTTGCCCCGAACCGCATCCGCATACGTTACACATCGTCCTGCCTCCTATTCCACGTCGAGTTCTTTGACCCGCATCTCGTTACCGCCCGTCACCTGCAACTGGTGACCGCCGCATTTCGGGCATTCATCATACAAGGCTTGCACCGCCACGTTTTCCGAACATTGCATACACCACGCCTGTCCCGGCGTTTCAATAATCTCCAGTTTCGCATCCTGCGCGATGCTACCATTCACCACCGCCTCAAAACAGAAGCGCATCGCCTCTGCTTCCACGCCGGCCAGTTGGCCAATCTCCAGCCACACCGTTTTGACGCGACTGAAATTCTGGGTGCGGGAAGAGTCCTCAATAATCTGCAACACTCCTTCCGCCAGCGACATTTCATGCATGAATCACCTCGATCTCATATTCCACGCAGGGATCGAGCGACAAGGCCGCGATATGCGCCAACTGCAACAAACGTTGTCCGTCCTGTTCCTGCAAACCGCGCATGTCTTGCACGAATGCGCCGTCAGGATGAAAGTTCCATTCCGTCGGCGCGACGATGGTGTAGTCCGCAACCTTGCCTTGTTCGAGACGCAGATGGTGTATCAACAAACCGCGTGCAGTACGCACCACCGCGACACCCTCGCCCGCCGCCGGGCTAAAGACATCCAAGCGCGGCGCGGCATTGCCGCTGGCCATTTCCACCACATCCAAAATTCTGGACCGAACACGCGACAAAACGTTCGACGGTGCATCGCGTAACAACGGGCTATCGGCATAATAAGTCCGCGCCCCGGTTTCCGCTGCACCGCCCTGCCACTCGGGGCGCGCAGAAAAATTGGCATCCCATTTTCCGGCGCAAGATTGTTGCGCTTCTGCCGCTGACCAGGCGGGCAACATCCTAGAATCCTTCGTGCCGTTGCACGCCAACTTTTCCAGCTTCGCGAGCAAGCTCGCTCCTACATCACCCAAGCCAACGTGCTCAAACTCATGCAGAAAAACTTCCATCCCAACCTCACCCGCCGCGATCTTGCGCAACAGCGCAAACCACCCCGCGAATATTTTTTCCTGCGGCTGCAAGTCCAACAACTTCGGCCAGTCCAGCAACAAGCGCCACAAATGTTCCTGCATCGCTTCGCACACAATCAAACGTTCGGTCGAAGCTATTTCCATTGAAGTTTGTTGCGCCATATGTAACGCCGCATTGGCCGCAGCAGTTTGCGCCTTGCCACACACGCTGAACAGCAGCGGCACGATGTGCAACACCTGCGCCGGAGTTTTGCCTTTCAAAATCTGCGCCGCCATCGGTCGCGTCGAACGGATCTCCGTGCCGATGACTGTTGCCCCGTCCCATTTCACCAGCAGCTTCAACTTGCCGACATCAACCAAGCTACTTCTCCAGAAAAGCGCCGCGCAAAAAGTCGCGCCGCGACAGCGGTTTTTTCACGACGGGTTCGGACATGGGTAACGCGTTTTTTAACATGGCTTCGTGTTCAATTTTTTGTTTCGGCTCTGTCGGCTTAAGCACGAACAATGCCGCCATCACTTGCTCGGCAACATTCACCGCATCCGCTTGCGATGCAACATTGGTGACTGGCGAAATTAGCGAACATATCTGGCATGTGCCCAACTCCGCTTCGTTCAGCACCATGAATTCGTATTTGCCGGAAGGAAAATCCCAGTACATTTTTTCTTCCGGTTGCATCGCCTTGAGCGGTGCGTCCGCACCCGCCAGCAACACCAGACTGATCGTCCACGGCGTAACCAGCACGCCCACTTGATATTTACGCCATTCGCGCAAGCCCACCACTTGTACGCGCAACGCCGGATTGCAAATCGGCAAACCCGCCATGCGCGTCCGCGCGATGTCGTTGAATACCGCTTCCAGTTTTTCTACAACAGCGTCCATACCCCTGCCACCCTGATTTTGCGGCGCATCGCACCAACGTTTTGTGAAGGCAGTGACAACTTCAAGAATTTACTTCTCTCATTACTTTTCTCCGCCATACATCAAAGTTTAACCCTACCAGCTTTAATACTGATTATGAGTTAAGCAAATTTCCTAAAAACTGCAAAGATAACTTACAGTTTATCTGCGGAACTGGTTTGATTCTGGGGAATTGAAAACGACAAAAAGAAAAAGGCTTGCATCGCTGCAAGCCTTTTGTTTATTGGTGCGCCGGAAGAGATTCGAACTCCTGCCCCCTTGGTTCGTAGCTTATTTTATTCAGGCACACTTTTAGTGTATATATCAACCCGTTAGTTGAAGATAAATGTACTATTTTTTCTGCGATTAAGCCCATTTAACTGCTTGATTTGACTAACAGTGACTTTGCTCAATAGTACATAGATTTCACACGCACCACGCGACCAAAGGTTGCGTCATCTTTCACTGTTTTCCGCAGCGTGCAGTACCGCCCTGCCACTCTTGCTCCACCCTGCCTCTGCTAGCCAAATCATTTCATGTCGGCCACCTGTTGCAGCTGCTGCCAGCACTGGTAGTAAGAACTCGCGCAGATCGCTGATGACTGTCACGAACGACATCGGTTCGAGAGCGTTCTTTCGCAAGAATGCCAGCCACTGTTTTTTCTTCTGATCATCCTGCACAAATTCGTCGCTCAATCCGATAGGCATACCATTGGGCAACGCTGTGCGCCGACTTTCAAAGGTCGCAATCACAGCCTGCGTCAGTAAAGTTCCCTCGAAATCGAAATGCTTCGCCAGCACCCAAAGGTCGAAAAAATCTTTCATTCGGCTATTGAGCATGCCAAGTGATTTTAACGCCTCCAGTTTTTCTGCAACCACCGTATAGCGCGGATATGCACGCAATTGCGGTTCTGGTAGCCCGTTTAAAATAATCGGGTAACTCACCGCCTCCGGCCCCGGCACAACCGCATCGCCGAACCCGACATCGATCTGCACTGGGCATCGGGCACTATCCAGCAGCCCCACCAAAGTAATCCGAACACCCGCGTAGTTAGCTTCTTTGCGAATCTCGGCACCTTTCACAGAATCAGAATCGAACACAATTCCATCCTCAACTTCTACGCGGCATATCTCACGAAAAACCGTTTCCAAATGGGGAATATCTGGCGAGCCAAAACCAAGCAAGTCAGCATCATGGGTAGGACGATGTGGCACATCGAACCACAAGTCGAACAGCAGCGCGCCTTTGAGCAGAAATTGATCGTGCTACGGCGATATGCTCAAACGATACAACATGCGCTCCAGTGAATAGCGCGTTAGTAACAAGTTGAAATCGAGCTTCTCCGTCCGCGCCTTATTGAGTAGCCGAGCACGGATGGAAGCGCCGATATTCTGAACACTCATACCAAACTCTCCAGATATGGGCGCATCACATTGGCTACCCGGCAGACCTTGGCGTAATACCAAATATCATCACTCGTCATACGCTTCTCGTTCCAAGCCTCACGCAATGCTTCCAATGCAACATCGAGGCCGATCTTGTTGCGATACTTAAAACAGTCGGCAACTGTCTTGGCCACACTGGTCACCCGAACAGTCACGCCATCCACAACATGTTCTTCTACCCCCTCGGTGAGTGCCGCACCAGAGAATCGCACGATACGCAGCGGGGGGTACTCAAGCTTTGGTTTCATGGCCTTGTTATCAATCGCCAGCCAGACTTCAAATGGTGCTTGAGTGGTCAAGTTGTAAAAACGGAGCGCAGAAAGCAGGCAGACAACCCCTTTAGGCACTTTGCGCGCCACTTCCGCGAGTGATCCTTGGGCAGAGACTACTCGCCCAGGCAAACGGTAAAGCCCGCGCCCCACTCGCTCCAACTCGCCGCGCCGAACAGCACGGGTCAGCGCAACGCGCGGAATACCCAATGATGCCAGATCACGTGAACGTATCAGCCTTTGGTTTTTCGCCAGATCAAGCAGATTTTCGGAAGGCATCTTCATGTCCAACATAGTGTTCCATAACATCGGCACTTGTCAATATCTACCAGCATATCGGAACACGCTAACTAGGCGACTGGGTATGATCGAAAAGGCATGTTGATCGTTGCAGAGCGACAGGATGCACTTTGCCAAAGCTGATTGGCCGCTGGTTCCGTAATTCCGTTGTAGTGCAACTCGGCTTGAATAGTACAAATGAAAAAGGCTTGCATCGCTGCAAGCCTTTTGGTGTTGGTGCGCCGGAAGAGATTCGAACTCCTGACCCCTTGGTTCGTAGCCAAGTACTCTATCCAGCTGAGCTACCGGCGCATTTTGTTGCTAGTTACTTCTGTGTGGCGGAGAAGGAGGGATTCGAACCCTCGATACAAGTTTAAGCTCGTATGCGCCCTTAGCAGGGGCGTGCCTTCGACCACTCGGCCACCTCTCCGAAGGCCGCGAATAATACTGATTGGCGGCACTTCGGTCAAACGATTTATTAGCTTTCTTGATCCAGATCGAACGCTTTGTGCAGAATACGCACAGCCAGTTCCAGATATTTCTCGTCGATGACCACGGAGATTTTAATTTCGGAGGTGGAGATCATCTGAATGTTGATGCCTTCTTCCGCCAAAGTGCGGAACATCTTGCTGGCGATACCCACATGCGAACGCATGCCGACACCGACCACGGACACTTTGGCGGTCTTGTTGTCGCCGATAACTTCGCGCGCGCCGATGTGCGGTTGCACTTGGTTCTTCAGGATGTCCATCGCTTTGTTGAACTCGCCGCGATTCACCGTGAACGAGAAATCGGTGGTGCCATCCACGCCGACGTTCTGGATAATCATGTCCACGTCAACGTTGGCTTCGCTCACCGGACCCAGGATTTGATAAGCGATGCCGGGACGATCCGGTACGCCGCGCACGGTGATTTTCGCTTCGTCGCGGTTGAACGCGATACCTGAAATGATTGCCTGTTCCATTTTATTGCCTTCCTCGAATGTGATCAGCGTGCCCTCGCCCTCATCGGTGAAACTGGAGAGCACACGCAATTTGACTTTGTATTTTCCGGCGAATTCAACCGAGCGGATTTGCAGCACCTTGGAACCCAGACTGGCCATTTCCAGCATCTCTTCAAAAGTGATGCTCTTCAGGCGACGCGCTTCGGGCACCATGCGCGGGTCGGTGGTGTAAACCCCGTCCACATCGGTGTAAATCTGGCATTCGTCGGCGCGCAACGCGGCAGCGATGGCAACCCCTGTGGTATCCGAACCGCCGCGCCCCAGCGTGGTGATGTTGCCCGCTTCGTCCATGCCCTGAAAGCCAGCCACCACAACCACGTTGCCGTTAGCCAGATCGGCACGGATATTCTGTTCGTCGATACTGAGGATGCGCGCTTTGGTGAATGCGCTGTCGGTGAGTATTTTGACTTGCGCGCCGGTGTAGCTCTTGGCTTGCATACCGGCCTCTTTCAGCGCCATGGACAACAGACCGATGGTGACTTGTTCGCCGGTGGAGATCACCACATCCAGCTCGCGCGGATCGGGGTGTTTCTGAATTTCCTTGGCCAGTGCGATCAAACGGTTGGTCTCGCCGCTCATGGCGGAAACCACCACCACGACTTGATGCCCTTGTGCCTTGTATTTTGCAACGCGCTGCGCAACATTCTTGATGCGCTCCGGGCTACCCATTGATGTGCCGCCGTATTTCTGAACTATCAGTGCCACGATGTGTCTGTGCCGTAATTTAATGAGGGCGGCATTCTAACCGAACTGCAAAAAAAAGACGATGCGCCCTCTGCTACACTTAGCCGACAAAATCAACCCCAAGCACAATGAGCAAAATCACCCAACGCCCCTACCCCGCCGACACCGCCACCCGCCTTGCCGCATCCGGCATCCGACCTTTATTGGCGCGCATCTACGCGGCGCGCGGCATTGAAAACCCGGAACAACTGGACACCGATATCAAGCGCCTGCTGCCTTTCACTTTATTAAAGAATGCAGGCCAGATGGCGTGCCTGCTGGCCGATGCCATCGCGGACAACAAAAAGATTTTGATCGTGGCCGACTACGATGCCGACGGCGCGACGGCTTGTGCCGTGGCGATGCGCGGCTTGAGCGCTTTGGGTGCGCAGGTGGATTTTATTGTGCCCAACCGTTTTGAATATGGCTACGGGCTGACACCGGAGATCGTGCACCTTGCCGCGAAATCCGCGCCGGACATTATTCTCACCGTGGACAACGGCATCGCCAGTGTGGAAGGCGTGGCAGAGGCCAAACGCTTGGGCATACAAGTGTTGGTGACCGACCACCACCTGCCCGGCGATGAGCTGCCGGAGGCAGAATGTATCGTGAACCCCAACCAGCCGGGCTGCACATTCCCCAGTAAAAATCTGGCGGGCGTGGGGGTGATGTTTTATGTGTTGATGGCGCTGCGCGCGGAGATGCGTTCAAGAGGAGCGTTCGCTGAAAAACCGACCCTCTCCCCCAGCCCCTCTCCCGCCAGCGGGAGAGGGGAGCCGAATCTCGGCAACCTGCTCGATCTCGTCGCACTCGGAACAGTGGCCGATGTAGTCAAGCTGGACGACAACAACCGCATTTTGGTACAACAAGGCTTGCAGCGCATCCGCGCCGGGCGCTGTTGTGCGGGCATTCAGGCGCTGTTGCGCGTGGCGCGCAAACAGGTCGCGCAGGCATCCGCTTACGAGATGGGCTTCATCGTCGGCCCTCGTTTGAATGCTGCCGGACGGCTGGAAGATATGGGCTTTGGCATCCAATGTTTGTTGACCGACGATGCCACCGAAGCCGACAAAATCGCGGCCAAGCTGGATGGACTTAACCACGAACGGCGCAGCATCGAAGCCGACATGCAGGACAGCGCGCTGGCGGCGCTCAACGTGTTCGATCCGGCGGACAGTTTTTCGCTGGCGCTGTTCAACGAAGATTGGCATCAGGGCGTGATCGGCATTCTCGCCTCGCGCCTCAAGGACAAATTCCACCGCCCAGTGATCGCTTTCGCGCGTTCGCAAACGGGCGAACTCAAAGGTTCGGGGCGCAGCATCCCCGGCTTGCATTTGCGCGATGCGCTCGATCTGGTATCCAAACGCCAGCCGCATTTAATTCTGAAGTTCGGCGGGCATGCCATGGCGGCTGGCTTGAGCATTCACGAAGAATCCCTCAATGATTTTCGACTTGCGTTTGAAGCCGTTGCACAGGAGTTGCTCGATGCCGAAGCGCTGGTCAAAACCATCACCACCGACGGCGCGCTGGATACGCAAGATTTCACACTGGACATCGCGCGCGAACTGCAACGGCAAGTGTGGGGACAGGGTTTTCCCGAGCCGTTATTCGAGGGCGAATTCAAAGTAGAGTCGCAGCGCGTGTTGAAGGAAAAACATCTCAAGCTAAAACTCACTTCACCCGCCGGAAATTTTGAAGCTATCCGCTTCTTTCACGCCGACCCCGCGCCCGCCACAATCCACGCGGTGTACAGCCTGAGTATCAATGAATACAATGGCAGCGAGAGTTTGCAGTTCATCGTGCGGCATTGGTAATCCCACTTTTCAGTAAGTAGGATGGGTGGAGCGCAGCGTAACCCATCGTTTTCTCAACGATGATGGGTTGCGCTG
>JAGVNQ010000173.1 GCA_020053195.1 Sideroxydans sp. | reverse complement strand
GGGGCTGTAAAACCTTGAGCCGCCCAAGGCGGCTGAATTTTCTCCTTCCCCTTCAAGGGGAAGGTTGGGATGGGGATGGGGTTGAACTTTGCGCCACCACAACACCACACCCCATCCCCACCCTAACCCTCCCCTTGAAGGGGAGGGAATGAAGCATGAATCACCCAACCTTGTGCGACCGTATCACACGGTCAAACCTTACTGAGTCTCCCGGCAGAGCCGGGGGATTACCTCATTTATTTAAAACCGCAACAAAACATCACACTCACCATCAACCGCCGCGACGGCAGCAGACAAAATGTAGAACTGCTGCGCATCGACACACCGATTGAAGTGGACTACTACAGAAGCGGCGGGATATTGCCGTATGTGTTGGGGGAGTTGGTGGGGTGAGATTTTTGAAGTGAGCCGTCATTCCCGCGAAAGCGGGAATCCAGCAAAATAAATACTCCGCGAAGCGGGACAAAATCCAGTTTTGTCCCGCTTCGCGGGAATTATTTGATCAACTGGATTCCCGCATTCGCGGGAATGACGGTGTTTCGGCTAAATGGATTATTTGGGTTGAATAGCAGGCAATCACAAGCAGCCCTTGCATAGTTGCATTCAATAAGTAAAACTGCATTCATTGAATGTATAAGTGAGGTGATGACATGGCAATGTTGACCGTCCGAAATTTACCAGAAGAGGTGCATCGAGCCTTGCGTGTTCGAGCTGCAATGCATGGTAGAAGCACTGAAGCAGAAGTGCGCGATATTCTCGCATCCGTGGTTAAGCCGGAAAAGCGAGTGCGTCTGGGTGATGCGTTAGCAGCTTTAGGCCGTAAAGTCGGGTTAACTAACGAGGATTTCTCAGTATTTGATAGCGTTCAGGACAAGACCCCTGCTAAACCGTTGAGGATTGAATGATCCTCCTTGATACCAACGTCGTTTCCGAGGCAATGAAACCCGAACCAGATCGCGCTGTGCGCGCATGGTTGAATGAGCAACCTGCCGAGACGCTTTACCTCTCAAGCGTCACGTTGACGGAGTTGTTGTTTGGTATTGCCGCATTACCAGCGAGAAAGCGCAAGAAAATGCTGGCTCAAGCACTCGATGGTTTGATGGAATTATTCAAGGATCGCGTATTACCATTTGATGCCGAAGCAGCTCGCCACTATGCCGAATTGGCCATAACAGCAAAAAATGGTGGGCGCGGCTTTCCAACACCAGATGGATATATCGCAGCAATTGCAGCGTCAAATGGATATATCGTTGCCTCTCGCGATGAAAGCGCATTTGTTGCGGCCAATGTGACTGTCATCAATCCTTGGGAGTGGGAATTGTGATCATGACGACTTTGACATTTCAGGCTTAATTCTTCTATCTGCTCCACAGATGCGCTGTGGAAATGTTGTATGAAGATCAGGTTGAATAACGCACCAACGGAGAAGGTCGCTCTCTATCTGGCTCAATTCGCCAATGATGTCCGCTTTGTAGCAAGCAGCTTGCAAAGTGTAATGAGTGCTAAGTGCCATGAGGAGACGGTCACGCACAACACGTGAAGCTACCATTCCGCATCCAAACCTGTCGCTCGCAGCTGTCAGATTCAGTCATAAGCGAATGTCCGCATATTTGACATCGAACTGATATTTTTTTCCCAGTCGTAAATCACAGATGTCTGATGTGGTCGCGCAAAACAAGACGACATACAAAGTATTCGATTTCAGTAAGCTTTCCAGCAATATTCACCGCCATATTCGGCTTATCTGATATATTTCATGCGATAAATATGGCGTTCAGCCAAAGCCAGATGATCGTGGTGACAAGTAGCTGCGAATTTTTTCGCTCTATTTGCACAAGGGTAGACAAAAGGGGAAGTTGAAACGTGACCAAGTCTGAGGCCCAAACTCGTGCTGAGTTGATTGATGCGCAACTTGGCGCATCAGGCTGGAATGTCAAAGACCCCACTCAGGTCGTCGAAGAGTACGACATCCTGACAGCGCTCCCTCAGGGTGTTGCCGAGCCGCGCACCAAGTATGAAGGCCATCAATTCAGCGACTACGTTCTGCTGGGCAAGGACGGCAAACCATTGGCGGTTATCGAAGCCAAAAAATCCAGTAAAGATGCCGCCATTGGACGCGAGCAGGCCAAGCAGTATTGTTTCAACATACACAAGCAATTCGGTGGAGAGCTTCCGTTTTGTTTCTATACCAACGGCCTTGAAGCCTACTTCTGGGATCTGGATAACTACCCACCCCGTAAGGTTGTCGGCTTTCCCACTCGGGATGATCTGGAGCGCTTCCAGTACATTCGCCGGAATCGCAAACCACTGACTCAAGAGTTGATCAACACCTCCATCGCGGGTCGTGACTATCAGATACGCGCTATCCGCGCTGTGCTGGAAGGAATAGAACAGAAAAAGCGCGATTTCCTGCTAGTGATGGCAACTGGCTCCGGCAAAACTCGCACCTGCATTGCAATGGTTGATGCTCTCATGCGGGCGGGGCATGCTGAGAAGGTACTCTTTCTGGTGGATCGTATCGCACTCCGAGAGCAAGCGTTGGCTGCATTCAAAGAGCATCTGCCGAACGAGCCGCGCTGGCCGAATACCGGTGAAAAGCTGCTCGCTAAAGATCGCCGCATCTACGTTGCCACCTATCCCACCATGCTCAATATCATTCGGGATAAAACACAACAACTGTCACCGCATTTTTTCGACTTCATCGTCATTGATGAAAGCCACCGCTCCATCTACAACACCTTCGGCGAAATATTAGCCTATTTCAAAACCATCACACTGGGGCTCACGGCAACACCAACAGAAATTATTGACCACAACACCTTCAGCCTTCTCCACTGCGCGGACGGCATCCCTACCTTTGCCTACACCTACGAGGAAGCCGTCAACAATGTGCCGCCCTATCTGTGCAATTTTCAGGTGATGAAGATTCAAACCAAATTCCAGATGGAAGGCATCAGCAAGCGCACCATCTCGCTGGAAGATCAAAAGAAGCTGCTGCTGGAAGGCAAGGAAGTCGAAGAGATCAACTTCGAAGGTTCGCAACTGGAAAAGCAAGTCATCAACAAAGGCACCAATACCCTGATCGTCCGGGAATTCATGGAAGAGTGCATCAAAGATGCCAATGGCGTACTTCCCGGCAAAACTATTTTCTTCTGTTCCTCCATGGCTCACGCGCGGCGCATGGAAGAGATATTCGACAAACTGTACCCCGAGCACAAAGGCGAACTGGCCAAGGTGTTGGTATCCGACGATTCGCGTGTCTATGGCAAAGGTGGCTTGCTGGATCAATTCACCAACAACGACATGCCGCGAATCGCCATCAGTGTAGACATGCTCGATACCGGCATCGATGTGCGCGAGATCGTCAATCTCGTCTTTGCCAAGCCGGTGTATTCCTATACCAAATTCTGGCAGATGATCGGGCGTGGTACTCGCCTGCTGGAGACCAGCAAACCCAAACCCTGGTGTACCGAGAAAGACGTATTCCTGATTCTGGACTGCTGGGACAACTTCGAATACTTCAAGCTTCAACCTAAAGGCAAGGAACTGAAACCCCAACTTCCCTTGCCGGTGCGATTGGTCGGCTTGCGAATCGACAAGATCGAAAAGGCACTGGATAGCGGCCACCACGATATTGCCGAGCGTGAAATAGCCAAGCTGCGCAAGCAAATCGCCGAATTACCACAAAACTCTGTCGTCATCAAAGAAGCCGCCACCGCGTTGTACCGTCTTGAAGAAGAAAATTTCTGGATCACCGTCACCCATCAAAAGCTGGAATTCCTGCGCGCCGAGATCAAGCCATTGTTCCGCACCGTATCTGAGGTTGACTTCAAAGCCATGCGCTTTGAGCGTGACCTGCTTGAATTCTCACTGGCGCAATTGAACGAAAACAAAGAGCAAGCCGCACTCTTGAAGGAGGGCATCATCGAGCAGATCAGCGAATTGCCTCTCAGCGTTGGCTTCGTTAAATCAGAAGAAGCGCTAATTCGCGCCGCACAAACCAGCCACTACTGGGCCAAGGTCGATGAAGATGCATTTGATGAGCTCACGATCAAGCTTGGCCCATTGATGAAGTTCCGCGAGCAGAACCTTGGCGGCACAGGCCCGATTCACCTCGATTTGACCGACATTCTGCACAACAAAGAGATGGTGGAGTTTGGTCCGCAACACGAAGCCGTCAGCATCAGTCGCTATCGCGAGATGGTCGAAGATTTGATCATCGAGTTGACCGAACACAACCCCGTCCTGACGAAAATCAAGAGCGGGCAACACATCACCACGACCGAGGCCGACGAACTGGCAAGCCTGCTGCATGCAGAGCACCCGCACATCACTGAGGACTTGCTGCGCCAGGCATACAAGAACCGCAAGGCACGCTTCATCCAGTTTATTCGCCATATTCTCGGCATCGAAATCCTGAAAAGTTTTCCCGACACGGTGGCTGAAGCATTCGAGCAATTCATTCAGCAACACACCAACCTCAGCGGCAGGCAAATGGAATTTTTGAACTTGCTAAAGCGCTTTATCGTCGAACGCGAAAAAGTGGAAAAACGCGACCTCATCAACACGCCCTTTACCATCATTCATCCGCAGGGCATACGCGGCGTATTCAGTCCATCCGAGATCAACGAAATCCTTCAGCTCACCGAGCGCTTGGCGGCTTGATGAACATGAACCACGAAAGACACGAAAAAGGAAAAGATGATCATTTTCGTGACATCACGAAAATGATTCTGGTGTGTAATTCCATCGAACTAGATGATTTTGGGAGGGCAGGAAGATGAAAGCGACCATCAATGCCAAGGGCACGGAAATCACCGTTTTATCCAAAGGCGACGAAAACGATTTTATCTCTCTGACCGATATTGCCCGTTACAAAAATCCCGACGAGCCCAAGGATGTGGTTAAAAACTGGATGCGCAGCCGCAGCACCATTGAGTTTATTGGCCTTTGGGAGCAGTTGAACAACCCGGATTTTAAAGGGGTCGAATTCGACTCCTTTATCCATGAGGCCGGTTCAAATGCCTTTACCTTATCACCCCAGAAGTGGATTGCCGCCACCAACGCCGTGGGGATGCTTTCAAAGTCCGGGAGATATGGCGGCACCTTTGCCCACAAAGATATCGCCTTTGAATTTGCTTCCTGGGTTTCCGCCGAATTCAAGCTCTACATCATCAAAGATTATCAACGCCTCAAGGCCGATGAAAACAGTCGCATCTCCCTTGAGTGGAACGTGAATCGCGTCATTTCCAAAATTAACTACAAGATCCACACCGACGCCATCAAAGACAACCTGATCCCGCAATTGGTTTCCAAACAGCAGCAAGCTTTCACCTATGCCAGCGAAGCCGATATGCTCAATGTGGCTTTGTTCAGCAAGACCGCCAGGGAATGGAAAGAACAAAACCCAGAGGCAAAGGGCAACATGCGGGACGAGGCGACCATCCAGCAGCTCATTGTGCTATCCAATCTGGAAAGCATGAATGCGGAACTGATCAAGCAGGGAATCCCGCAAAACAAAAGACTCGTCGCACTTAACAAAATGGCCATTGAACAGATGACTTCCATTGTGGGAAGTGCGGCCATCAGGCGATTAGAAAAAGGCAAATAACATGCTACAAAACAACCCCGAACTCAGAAGCAAAATCGAACAACTCTGGAACAAATTCTGGAGCGGTGGCATCAGCAATCCGCTCACTGCCATCGAGCAGATCACCTATCTGTTATTCATGAAACGGCTGGATGAGTTGGATCAGAAAAGACAGGCGGATGCCGAATTCACGGGTGAAAAGTACACCTCCAAATTCGCAGGAAAATGGATACCGCCGGAATACCGCGCCAAATCGCGCGAAGGGGATACCCAAGTTGAGACGGATAAAAAAATCTCCGATAGCAAAATGTACGAAATCGAAAAGCGCACCCTGCGCTGGTGCGAATTCAAGCGCATGCAGGCAGAGGAAATGCTACAGCACGTTCAAACCAAAGTCTTCCCCTTTCTCAAAGACTTGAACGGCGCTGAATCCAACTTCACCCACCACATGAAAAATGCGGTGTTCATCATCCCCAAGCCGCAACTGCTGGTGGAAGCGGTGAAGACCATCGACGAAATCTTCGAGGTGATGGAAAAAGACTCCAAGGAAAAAGGCCAGGCCTTCCAGGACATCCAGGGCGATGTGTATGAAATGCTGCTCTCGGAAATCGCCACGGCTGGCAAGAACGGCCAGTTCCGCACACCGCGCCACATCATCAAGCTGATGGCCGAACTGGTGCGGCCGCAACTGGGCCACAAGATCGCCGACCCTGCCTGCGGCACCGGCGGCTTCTTGCTGGGGGCTTATCAATACATCGTCACACAGCTCGCCATCAAGGCCGGCACCAAAGACCTTGCGCCCGATGAAGATGGCTTTGTGCGCACCTCGGTCGCTGCCGCCCTCACCGAAAAAGCCCAGGCCATCCTCACCAGTACGCTGTGCGGCTACGACATCGACAGCACCATGGTGCGCCTCGGGCTGATGAACCTGATGATGCACGGCATCGACGAGCCGCGCATCGACTACAAAGACACGCTGAGCAAGAGCTTCACCGAAGAAGCCGAGTACGACATCGTGATGGCCAACCCGCCCTTTACCGGCAGCATCGACAAGGGCGACATCAACGAAAACCTGCAACTGTCCACCACCAAAACCGAGCTGCTGTTCGTCGAAAACATTTACCGTCTGCTCAAGAAAGGCGGCACGGCCTGCGTGATCGTGCCGCAGGGCGTGCTGTTCGGTGCCGGTGGCGCATTCAAGTCGTTGCGCCAGTTGCTGGTGGAGCGCTGCGACCTCAAGGCTGTCATCACCCTGCCCAGCGGCGTGTTCAAACCCTATGCCGGGGTGAGCACCGCCATTCTGCTGTTCACCAAAGTGTGGGGGCCGAAAGACAAGGTCACCCAGCCCGCCACCGAACAGGTGTGGTTCTACGAGATGACCGCCGACGGCTATTCGCTGGACGACAAGCGTAGCAAGCAAGCGGGTTATGGCGACTTGCAAGACATCGTCGCCAAATACCAAGCGCGTAATCCCGAGGCCGACACCGACCGCACCCGGAAATGTTTTGCCGTGCCCCGCGCCGAAATTGAAGCCGAGGGGTATGACCTCTCGCTCAGCCGCTACAAGCTGGACTTGTTCGAGGAAGTGAAGTACGACAAGCCCGGCGTGATATTGGCGCGACTGATTCAGTCCGAGGTGGGAGAGGTGGACGAAGCGGAACTTACCAAGGTGCAAAGCGGAATCGTGCGCGAGTTGTTGGAACTAAGGAGAATGGTAGGATGAAAGTTGGTAATGTTTTACCAGCTAACTGGGGAGTTCATACACTACCAGATTTGCTATTTTTTCAAGAAGGCCCCGGTGTTAGAAATTGGCAGTTCACTGACCACGGAGTTAAATTACTTAATGTCCGAAACATAAACTTCGGCAAAATAAATCTTGATGCAACAAGCGTTCACATTTCAAAAGAAGAGGCGTATGGAAAATATGCTCATTTTTTAGTGGATGCTGGGGACTTGGTTATTGCAAGCTCAGGAATAGTCGTTGATAACTTCCACAATAAAATAGCGTTTGTTTCTGAAGAACACCTACCGCTTTGTATGAACACAAGCACTATTAGGTTTAAGGTGCTGGATCATGCGCTATTGGATATAAATTTCTTCCAAATATTTCTTGGAACAAATAACTTTAAGTCTCAACTAAGAAAGTTAATTACTGGTTCTGCTCAACTAAACTTTGGGCCTAGTCATTTAAAAAAAATAAAAATCCCTTTGCCGTCGCTCGGCGACCAAATACGCATTGCCCATCTGCTCGGCAAAGTGGAAGGGCTGATCGCCCAGCGCAAACATCACCTGCAACAACTCGATGACCTGCTCAAGAGTGTGTTTCTGGAAATGTTTGGCGATCCCATATTGAATCCCCATGGGTTTCCGGTGAGGCAACTGTCGGAGTTATATGTAAATCCGAAAGAGGGCACCAAGTGCGGCCCCTTCGGAAGTGCTTTGAAGAAAGAAGAACTGGTCGCGTCCGGTGTTCCAGTCTGGAATATGGACAATATCGGCCTGGGCGGCCAAATGGTAATGCCCTTCCGCATGTGGATTACCGCCGACAAGTATGACGAGCTTGCTGCTTACTCAGTTCAGGATGGCGACATCGTCATTTCACGCGCAGGAACCGTTGGAAAGATGTGTGTGGTGCGTATGCATGGCCAACCCGCCATTATCAGCACCAATCTGATTCGCCTTCGCTTGGGTTCTGAGTTACGCCCTTTGCATTTCGTTTCACTGATGCTTTATTGCAAGGGGCGAGTGGGGCGCTTGAAGACGGGTGCTGATGGAGCCTTCACACATATGAATACAGGGGTTCTGGATTCGCTTGAGTTCCCATATCCGCCCATTGAGCTTCAAGACCAATTTGAAGCAATTGCCAACAAGGCCGAAGTCATCAAAACCCGCTACCAGCAAAGCCTCGCCGATCTCGAAGCCCTCTACGGCGCACTGAGCCAGCAGGCATTCAAGGGCGAGCTGGACTTGTCTTTGATTGTTCCTGCGGATCAAAAACAACAACTACACAATCTAGAAACAAAGCAACCGGTAATGGACAATGAGTCGAATGTAAGGCACGAGAATTCGCATTTGTTAGCAACCCTTGATGGCAGGATTGAATTGCTTCGCAAGAAGTTTGAAAAAGTGATTAATGAGTTATCGCGGGATGAAAGACTTGATGTGGAGTTATTTTGGATTAGTGCAATATCGGACTCGATTGAGTTTATTGATGAGAATAGCGAACCGTTTGGAGTGGCGGAATACGAGCAATTGAAGGAATGGATTTTTGAGTTGCTCTACTCTGGTCGGCTTGAGCAGCGTTATGACGAAGTATTTGAGTTAACTTTATTCAAGTCAGCTAAGTAAAAATAATGAAATTGCTTAGGATAAAGATCACCGATCCGTCAGGCTTTCGCAGCCTACGCTGTGGTTTTGAGCATCACTTCCGCAACGAATGGAGCTTGCAAGACGAGCTGTCCAAGTCCGAAGGTTTCGCGCCCTTCGTCTGCGCCGGGCCAAATGGCAGCGGCAAATCCAATCTGCTGGAAGCGCTGGCAGCCATCTTCTATCACTTGGAGTGCATCCATCTTAGTAATCTACCAAGCAGCTTTATCTACGATCCAGAAGAAAATCCCAATGGTTTCCGTGGCGAGAAGGGCGAACCAGATGGCTTTGAGATCGAATATCTGATTCACCCTAAATATGACATGAAGGTCGAAGGCTATGGACAACAAGCCCGTGTTCTTATAACCAAGGAGCCGGGAAAATTCCCGAAGTGGTATTTTCTAAATTCGACAGAGAGTGAAGGCAGGCACGAGCTTGTTGCAGGCTCAGTTATTGGGAGGCATTTATTGCCGGACTACATCCTTGCCTACTCGTCCGGCCAGAACGAAATACTCAGCCTGCCGTTCTTCAAGACGCGCTTTGTCCAGTTCGACGAATACTGGAATGCACTGAAACAGCAGTTGCCCTACTCTGGCGGGCCGGAAACCAGGTTGGCTTATCTGGATACCTCTTTCAGTCAGGCCATCTTGCTGTGCAATTTATTGTTTCAGGGCGCGGATGCCTTAAAACCTTTTCGCGATGCGGTTAAGGTTGAAGGGCTGAAAGAATTCAGAATCATCATCAAGCGCAGCATCGAGGTGTCAGCTCAGCAGGCAGCCCAATTAACCTCGGGCGACTATGTTTTACCGGGCTACACATCAGACGGCTATTTCGCCGACAACCCGGCCATCTCTTTAAGCGCTGAGACGGGCAACTACATCGTCAAGCTGACGCACCTTTTGGAAGGCGATGAAAAGACATCAATCATCGAAAAGCTCAAGCGCTGCGCTACCTGCTCCTTTGTGGATGAAAAAACCGATACGCTTTATCTCGATTTCTACGTCAACGATGCGACCAAGGAGGCGTTCAAGGCAAACTTCGATAACTCGCCAGTAAATTTGTTTCAAGCGCTACAGGTATTGCTGACGCTGAATCTTTATTCTGTCAGTGAGGCATCGAAAGCCGTCTTGTATCAGTCGGATAGTCTTTACGTAAGCGAGACGATTCCGGTATTGGCTTCAGACCAGCGCATCATGCGGATCAAGCATTTCTGGTTGAAGAAATCAGATGTCGAGAAACCAGTGCTGCTCAAAAGTCTTTCCGATGGTGAACACCAGCTTTTGCACAGCCTTGGGCTTTGTTTGTTATTCAAAAACACCAACAGCCTGTTTCTGCTGGACGAGCCGGAAACCCACTTTAATCCCGATTGGCGATCAAACTTTATCTCGCTCCTGCGCCAGTGTTTTAGCGGTGCTGATGACATACACGAGATGCTGGTCACCACCCATACCCCTTTCCTGATCTCCGATAGCAAGCCGGAAAAAGTATTGGTGTTCAAAAAAGAAAATGGCGAAGTCGGCATCAGCCAACCCGACTACAACACGCTTGGGGCTTCGATCAATAAAATCACCATGAGCACATTCGGCAAGCGCGAAACCATCGGAGGACATGCGCATGCGATCCTTGGTGGGCTGCGGGCGCGGTTTGATCGGGGTGGCGAGGACAAGGACGCGCTCATTGAGGAAATCAATCAGCAACTCGGCGATTCGGTGGAAAAAGTGATGTTGATTAAAACCATTCTCGACAGCATGGAGGAGCGCGGTTAATGTTGTTCCCGTACAAATACGTTCCGCACCAAATGGAGAAGATGCAGACGTTCATCGACTACATCTTTCATGAGGTGTGGTGCAAGGCACCCGGCAGCGGCTCTTTCAAACTCGATCTGTTTGACGGCAATGCCGACCTCAAAGAAGTGATGAGTAATTTTTACTATGGAGACACTCAAGGCGGGGACTTCTTTTATGGCCGCGTTCAGGATATTTATGAACATTTCGCCGTATTAACTCCTGCTCAGATTGACCAATTCAAGCATTGGTATCTGGCGAATAACGACATCGAAAAGGCATGTGTCAATGATCCTGCGCTACTCATTGCCCGCTATGCCGATATCACACCTGTTTATCAGCAACTAAGTGAACAACTCGCGACTTTCTTCAAAGGCCTCTATTCGCAGCAGTTGCTTGACCTTGCCGTACTCAAGCAGAAGATCGGTGAAATCGACGAGCATTACCAGCACTTTATGCAGACCAACACCACAGGCAAGTGCCCGTTTTGTGGGATCGGTGACGTGAAAGGCGTTCATCACACCAAGCGGGAAGCTTACGATCACTATCTCCCCAAAGGACTGTATCCCTTCAATTCAATTAACTTCCGCAATCTGGCACCCGCCTGCCATGAGTGCAACAGCACCTATAAGCTCGCCAAAGACCCATTGCGTGCCGCGACCGGACGCCGCAAGGCGTTCTACCCCTATTCGAACACCAGCTACAGCATCGATATCAAGATTGATCTCAAAAAGTCTGACGTGGACAAGCTTGTTCCTGACGATATTGAAATTGAATATGGGCCCGCAGCATTAAGCGAGGAAATCGAAACTTGGAAGGATGTTTACGGCATTGAGGAACGATATAAAGCCAAGTTAATGGACGGGGATGGAAAGGCTTGGCTTGTGGAAGTTCTGGACGAGTGGAAATGGTCGGAGGAAAGCAGTGGCGCTGAAGGCCGTTCTCCCGATGAGTATCTCCGTGACTTGAAACGACATGCAACAAAATCACCATTCACTGGCGCTAATTTTCTCAAGCAAGCATTTCTTGAAGGCTATGATCGCGCAGGCTGGTTTAAACAGTAGGCATCTCAACCAAGCGCTGCCTCTACTGCAAAACAGATTCGTCAAGTTCGCGTATCTGCATACTTTGGTTATGCAATAAGCAGACCTTCGTAGTCGACTGAACCAGATAACCTATGATCGTCCGTTTAGCCCGAGAAATGTGCCTTCATTGAAATTCTCTTGGTAGTCGGCTTCGGGTCGTTAGCTGACGATCACCCACTCACCCGCGCAATCGTTTAGCAGACGGCATACATGCAATAGCCTTGGCATTGCACACCATCTGCGATGAACAATTTTTCCCGCCAATTAATTCGTTCATGCCTTGTAGATGCCCGTCAATAGGGCATCTACAAGGCATTCGTTGCGCCTGCTGTACTTCGCTTTCTGGAAACACCCCCCATAAATTGCCTTTTATTTTCATCCTTACTACAATCCATCACGTAAGGAATAAAGGAGAGCCAAATGACTGCCGATGCCACGCTAACCAGCAAGGGTCAAACGACCATCCCCAAGGCGATTCGGGATGAGCTTGGCATGAAGACGGGCGATGTGATGACTTTCACATTGATGCCGGATGCAACCGTCGTCATGCGCGTTAAAAACAAAAGCGTTAACGAGCTGGCGGGTTCGTTGTTCAAGAAGGGGCGCAAGCCTGTTCCGGTTGAGCAGTTGT
The DNA here is from genome assembly GCA_020053195.1 of Sideroxydans sp. GTDB lineage: Bacteria > Pseudomonadota > Gammaproteobacteria > Burkholderiales > Gallionellaceae > Sideroxyarcus. The sequence continues at coordinate 6,461 of JAGVNQ010000173.1, read as the reverse complement.
CGCGCTGATGCTCGGCATAGACACCAACGTTCTCGTCCGTTTTTTGGTTCAAGACGACGAGGCTCAGTTTGAGAAAGCGCGCAAGCTGATCAAACGCGAAGTTGCGGCGGGGCATCGTGTTTTCATAAATCTGCTGGTGCTCATGGAAACGGAATGGGTTCTGCGCAGCCGCTATGCTGTGACCAAGGATCAGATCATCGAAGCCGTCTCCGGCTTGCTGGATTCCAGCGATGTCAAATTCGAGGATGAGCCGGTTGTCGAGGAGGCCATTTTTTTCTGGAAAGACAGCTCCGCCGATTTTGCCGATTGCCTGATCGGTGCGAAAAATCGGCGACTGGGATGCAGAGCAACCGCGACCTTCGATTCGAAAGCATCCAAGCTGACTGGCTTTGTGGCAGCTTGAACATTTTTCAAATCAAGCAAACACGCTTCTGCAAGGCTAAAGAAAGATCAATATGAAAACAAACCTATTATATCCAGCAGTTGTTTTAACGCTAATTTGTATTTCTGGATGTGCGACATCGGGGGGCAGTATGAAACGGAATTTCACGGCAGACCGCCAGTTTTTGAGCGGCGATTTTTCTAACAAGGGTTACAAGCAAATCGAGGCAAGCCAGTTCATTGAATTTTGCGTTGAGCTGGATAGTCAGGATGATCGGATGCCCAGTTCCAGAACGCCGACGCACGACCCGGACAGTCCCAATTTCCATCCGCAAATCAATCCGGCGCTGTGGAATCCGACTCCGGTTTTTGATAGCCGCGAGATGGTGGCCAAGGATGTAATGAAATTTTTGTCCACCGGAGAAACTGCGGAGAACAAGGGATGGGCAAAGCTGTATCGTGAAATTATCGGGCGGGCGAAAGATGGTGAACGCGCAGCATGGAAGAGTTGGCAGGATGTTTTCGCTAATCCGCAATTCAACGGTTTTGGACCGTATCAGGGCGCATGGTTGTTGTATGAGGGGCGCAACGAAAACGCGGGTTCTTACGCCATCGCAATACGCGGCACGGTCATGTCATCCAGCCCCAGCGTGATCGAAGACGCGCTATTTCATCCGGTGATTGCCAATCAATTTCTCAGCCCGCACGTGTCATTCGCCAGCTTTAACGGGGCATCGCTGCATAGCGGATTCGCCCACGCCACCTTCACGCTGTTGCTTGATGATAAATACGGAATCCTGCGGGTGTTGAGCGACAAACAAATTCCGCAAAATGCGCCGCTGTATATTGTCGGCCACAGTCAGGGCGCATCCATGACAACGTTGACGCATGCGTTTTTTCACTACGCCATGAAAAACGCGACCTCCACCAGCGACCCGTTCAGACTGTATGGCAAAAACTTCAAATTGAAATCTTACGGGTTTGCCCAACCCAAACCGGGCAACTACGAATTTGCGGCGGATTTCGCCAGCATCACGCAGAGCGCGGATAACGCAATCGTCATCAACAACGACATCGACGTGGTTCCGCAAGTGCCGCTGACTTTGCAGGACTTGGGCGACCTGGATGGCGATCTGCCCAAAACCACACTGCCGGTTCGTTTGTTCCACTATGTCGCTGGCATTGGCAGCGGCTTGCATGGTTTGGTTGGGCGCATCGCCGAGCCGTTTGTGAGAAGGTCGGATGCCCACTACGGTTACTATTTCCACTACGACGAACTCGGCGAGATTGGTAGCTCAGACAAAATTGGCTCATCGTGGAATTTCACTCCGGCAGGCCGTGTCATGCTGGTGTATGGCACTCCCGACAATACAACGGATGAATTTTTGCAGCATCATGCGTGGTCGTACCGGAATCTCATCAAGCAACAACTTCCATAATGCACCGCGATGCCGCTGCCTGTAGATGCCCTATTGACGGGCATCTACAAGCAGGTGTTATGCAAGTTACCCGCATAGGATTACTATTCACGCCACTTTGGCTCGCTTCCCAATACAAATGCAAACACGCGATCAGACTGCTCAGGGCTGTGCCAACGAAATGAAAACGGCATTACTGGAAAGCGAAAATGTGGTTCGGGCGTTGCGCGAAAGCGAGGCGTATTTTCGCCAGTTGTTTGAGCGGCATAGTTCGGTCATGTTATTGATCGACCATCAATCGCTCACCATCGTGGATGCCAATCCGGCAGCGGCGCAATTTTACGGTTACCCGCTGGATGTGTTGCGCGGCATGAATGTGAGCCGCATCAATGCGCAACCCGAAGTGGAAATCGAGCAACAAAGGCAACAGGCGGTCGCCGGAAAGCAGAATCGTTTCGTGTTTGACCACCGTTTGGCCAACGGCCAAATTCGCGCGGTGGAAGTGCATATTTCCACTTTGAATCACCAGGGCAGAAGTCTGTTCTTTTCGATCATTCATGACATCACCGAACGCCAGCGGGTGGAGGCGGAGCTGCGCATCGCGGCGGTGACTTTTGAGTCGAACGAAGTGTTGGTCATCACCGATGCCAAGGGGGTGATTCTGCGGGTCAATCAGGCTTTTACCGAAAACACCGGTTACACGGCGGAAGAGGCTGTGGGGCAGACTCCACGCTTGCTTAAATCGGGGCAACACGACGCTGCGTTTTATCGCGCGATGTGGGAGACCATTCAACGCACCGGCGCGTGGCAGGGAGAAATCTGGGATAGGCGCAAGAACGGAGAAATCTATCCCAAGTGGCTCACCATCTCCGCCGTCAAGGGCAGCAACGGTGTTGTCACCCATTACGTCGGGTCGCACATCGACATCACGGAACGCAAGGCGACGGAAGAGAAGATCAGGAAGCTGGCGTTTTACGATCCGCTCACCGGCCTGCCCAACCGGCGGCTGCTCATGGACAGGTTGCAGCAGGCCTTGATTTCCAGTGCGCGCAGCGCACGGCAAGGGGCGATCCTGTTTATTGATCTGGATAATTTCAAAGTGCTCAACGACACACTGGGTCACGACATGGGCGACTTGCTGCTGCAACAAGTTGCCCAACGTTTGCAGAAAAGTGTGCGCAAAACTGACACCGTGGCGCGCCTGGGGGGCGACGAGTTTGTGGTGATGTTGGAAGAGCTGAGCGGGCAACGCATCGAAGCGGCGGAACAGACCGAGAAAATCGGCGAAAAAATTCTCGCCGCGCTCAACCGGCCCTACCCGCTTGGCGCGCACAACTACCACAGCACACCCAGCATGGGCGCGACCTTGTTCGGCGACCGGCAAGAGGAAATGAGCGATCTCATGAAGCAGGCCGACATCGCCATGTATCAGGCAAAAAAAGCCGGTCGCAATACACTGCGCTTTTTTGACGCGCAAATGCAGGAGGCGATCAATGCACGGGCTGCGCTTGAAAATGACTTGCGCAACGCGATTGAACACCGGCAATTCCAGTTGTATTACCAGATACAGGTGGACGATGAGCGGCGCGCCTTGGGCGCGGAGGTGTTAATACGCTGGATACACCCAGAACGCGGTTTGATACCGCCCATGCATTTCATCCCGCTGGCGGAGGAGACCGGGCTGATTCTGCCCATCGGGCAATGGGTACTGGAAACGGCCTGTGCCCGGCTGAAGGTTTGGGAACAAGATGCAGCGACGCGCGATCTGGTGTTGGCGGTCAACGTCAGCCCCAAGCAATTTCACCAGCCGGATTTCGCGGCGCAAGTGCTGGCCACCGTACAACGCCATGACATCAATCCGACGCGGCTCAAACTGGAACTGACCGAGAGCATGCTGGCGGATAACATCGCGGGCATCGTCGCCACCATGAACGCGCTGCATGAAATAGGCATACTGTTTTCGCTGGACGACTTCGGCACCGGCTATTCCTCCCTGCTATATCTCCAGCAACTGCCGCTCGACCAGCTCAAGATCGACCAGTCGTTCGTGCGCAATCTTTCCAGCGGAGTCAACAGCAATGCCATCGTGCAAACCATCATCGCCATGGCGAAAAGCCTGAATCTGGACATCATTGCCGAAGGGGTGGAAACTGACGAGCAACAACACATCCTTCAGCTACTGGGCTGTGAACATTACCAAGGCTATCTATTCAGCAAGCCCGTGCCGATTGAGGAGTTTGAAGCGTTGCTGACAAACAGGAAAGCGGCGAACAGCTGACCTGTGAGAAATGGATGCCTGCTTGTAGATGCCCTATTGACGGGCATCTACAAGGTATTCGCTGCGCCTGCCAACATTCCGCTTTCAAGAAACAGTGCGCATGGGAATACAATGCGCGCCAGCATAAACATTCAACCCAGAAAACTCAGTTGTCCACGAAAGACACGAAATATCACGAACATAACCAAAGAACTTTCACATTGCGCCACCCATCCCGATGGGTGAGTCACCGAATGAATGTAAGCCATTGTTGTGTTTCGTGCCTTTCGTGTTTTTCGTGGATGAAATGAGGTTTTTTGGTTCAACCCAGAGGTGAATTTGAAAGCCGGAAGAAATGATCCCTGCCCTTGCGGCAGCGGGAAAAAATTGAAGAAATGCTGTGGCGAAAAATTCGAGCAGCGCGTGCCTGCGGCAAAGGTGACAGCGCCATCGGCGGCGGAAATCAACCAGCTCGTTGCCATGTTCAATGCGGGGCGTTTGGCCGAAATGGAAAACTTCGCGCAGTTGCTGTTGCGGCAATTTGCCAATGAAGGTTTTATCTGGCGCATGCTGGGCGTGGCGCAACTGGCGCAGGGCAAGGATGCGCTGAGTACGGCGCAACGCGCTTGCGTTTTGTTGCCCAAGGATGCGGATGCGCATTACAACCTGGGCATTGCGCGGCAACGGCTGGGGAAAGCGGACGAGGCGGTGGCAAGTTATCACCGCGCGCTGGAACTCAGGCCGGACTTTATCTGGGCACATCTCAATCTCGGCAATGCGCGGCAAGACTTGGGGCAGATGGAAGAGGCGCTGGTGTGTTATCGCCGCGCGCTGGCGCTGCAACCCGATCTCGCCGATGCGCACTTCAATATGGGCAATGCCCTGAAAGCGCTGGCGCGTTTGGACGAGGCAGCGACGAGTTACCGCATGGCGCTCAAGCTCAAGGCGGATCATCCCGAAGCGCTGTGCAACTTGGGCATCGCCTTGCAGAATCAAGGGCAGCTGGCCGAGGCGGTGGCGAGCTACCGCGCAGCGATCAAGATCAGGCCGACTTACGCCGAGGCGTATTCCAATCTGGGCGTTGCGCTGCAAGACCTGAAGCAATTCGGCGAGGCGGAATCTTGCCTGCGCCGCGCGCTTGAATTGAAGCCGGATGTCGCCGAGTCGCACAGCAATCTGGGCAATGTGCTGAAGGATGTGTGGCGGCTGGATGAGGCGCAGGCGTGTTATCGCCGCGCGCTGCAAATCAAACCCAACGATGCCGCAACGTTGAGCAATCTGCTGTTCGTGCTTTCTTATTCGCTGGCGCATTCTTCGGAAGCATATCAAGCGGAAACCCGCCGCTACGGCGACACCGTCAGCGCGCTAGCGCGCACGCCATACACGACATGGAAACACGCCGCGCAACCGCAACGGCTGCGGATCGGCATCGTGTCGGGCGATTTGCACAATCATCCGGTGGGCTATTTTTTGGAAGGATTGCTGCACCACATTGATCCGCAGCGCATTGAGCTTTTCGCCTATCCGACCAGCAGCAATGAAGACGCGCTGACCGCGCGCATCCGCCCGCGTTTCGCCGGATGGCAGCCGCTTTACGGCAAGCGCGATGAAGAAGCGGCGGCATTGATCCACGCCGATGGCTTGCACGTGCTGCTCGATCTGTCGGGTCATACCAGCGGTAACCGCCTGCCCGTTTTCGCGTGGAAACCCGCGCCGGTACAAGCCAGTTGGCTGGGCTATTTCGCCACCACCGGCATGACGGAAATGGATTTTCTGCTCGCGGATAAAGTTGGCGTGCCGCCGCAAGACCAAGGACAATTCAGCGAAACGATTTGCTATCTGCCCGACACGCGCCTGTGTTTTACGCCGCCCGAAAACGCGCCGCCGGTTGCGCCGTTGCCCGCGTTAAACCAAAATAATCCATTAGAGCAAAACCTACTCCTTCCCCCTTGCAGGGGGAAGGTTGGGATGGGGGTAGAGTTGTGCAACGGTAACGTTTCTACCCCCTCCCTAACCCTCCCCCTGCAAGGGGGAGGGAATGTTTCGGTTGATGATTTTTCTGATTCGCATACGGGCGCAATCACCATCGGCTGTTTCCAGAATCTGACCAAGTTGGGCGATGACGTGCTGGCGCTGTGGGGCGAAATTTTTGCGGCATTACCCGCTGCGCGGCTGCGCATGCAATGCAAACAACTGGGCGAACCCGCACTGCAAGAGCAGATGTTGCAACGGCTGCAACGCCACGGCATCGCGGCGGAACGCGTGCAACTGCTGGGCTCCGTCTCGCGCCAGGAATATCTGGCCGCGCACGGCGAAGTGGATTTCATTCTCGACACCTTCCCCTATCCCGGCGGAACCACCACCTGCGAGGCCTTGTGGATGGGCGTGCCGACCCTGACGCTGGC
>JAGVNQ010000051.1 GCA_020053195.1 Sideroxydans sp. | reverse complement strand
TCGGCGTGAGCCAAACTCAAGCCTACGAAGGCCAAGCCGCCATGTTGCTGCAAGGCCTAGCCGAGCGTCATGGCAAAGTCGAACCGCTAGACGATGGCTACATCCTCAGCGACGACGGCGTACTGGATTTCCACCCGCTTCTCGCCGTCCTCGCCGACTGCAAAGATGCTGCTTTTGGCGCAGCGTTATTCCACGCCACCGTAGCTGCCGGACTCGCTGCCTGGGCGCAACGCGCCACAGTACAATGCGGCATCAACCACATCGCACTCGGCGGCGGTTGCTTCCTGAATAATATTTTGTCGGAAGCTCTGCATGAGAACCTGACAGTACACGGCCTGCACGTACTGACCGCGCAACGACTGCCGCCGAATGATGGCGCGATTGCGCTGGGGCAGGCGTGGGTGGCGATGCAACGGATCAATCAAGGAGATTGAGGCATGTTTTTCGATATTTATGATATGAGTCTTGATGGGAAGCCAATAAATACGGGCATCTACACGATGTGCATGAGCTAGATCGCCTATTGGCGCGCGTTCCGGGGCAGTTTGCTTTTGAAAACTGTGTCCCACCATTTAGAACTGGATTAACAAAGAGGAAACCTGATATGTGTCTCGCCATTCCCGCCCGCATCGAAGAGCTGACGACTCCGGGCAACGCTATCGTCAATCTGGGCGGTGTGCGCAAGGAGATTTCGCTGGCGCTGGTGGATGATGCCGCCGTGGGCGAATATGTCATCGTGCATGTCGGTTATGCCTTGCAGAAGCTGGATCAGGAAGAGGCGGAGCGCACGCTGGAGATGTTCGCCGAAATGGGGCAGATGGATGAGTTGCGGGAAGAGTTGGGAGGGGCGCAGGCATGAATCTAAAATTAAAATCTTCACCACAGAGACACAGAGGCACAGAGAAAAGCAAAACCTATCTCCGTTTTTCCTCTGTGTCTCTGTGCCTCTGTGGTGAAAGGTTTTCGCAATGAAATACATCGACGAATTCCGTGACGGCGAACTGGCCAAGAACATCTCCGCCAACATCGCGCGCGAGGCTCAACCTCACGGGCATGCCCGTGCCCCTCTCCTCAATCCTCTCCCGCAAGCGGGCGAGGAGGCAATCGAATCGCTGCGCGAGATTTCTTCTGGCCGCACTTACCGCCTGATGGAATTTTGCGGCGGGCATACGCACGCCATTTCGCGTTACGGTCTGGTTGATCTGTTGCCCGCGAATGTGCGCATGATCCACGGCCCCGGTTGTCCGGTGTGCGTGTTGCCTATCGGTCGCGTGGATCAGGCGATTCGGCTGGCGCGCGAGCAGGGGGTGATTTTGTGTACTTATGCCGACACGGTGCGCGTGCCGGCTTCGGACAATCTGTCGCTGATGCGCGCCAAGGCCAGCGGCGCGGATGTGCGCATGATTTATTCGACGCAGGATGCGCTGAAGATCGCGCGCGAAAATCCGGGGCGCGAGGTGGTGTTCCTCGCCATCGGTTTCGAGACCACCACGCCGCCGACGGCGGTGGCGGTGAAACAGGCAGAAGCCGCCGGGCTGAAAAATTTCAGCATCCTGTGCGACCACGTGCTGACCCCCGCCGCGATGCACGCGATTCTGGCGGTGGAGGGCGGCGTTTCCATTGATGGTTTCGTCGGCCCGGCGCATGTCTCCACCGTGATCGGCAGCAAGCCATATGAGCCGTTCGCCGACGATTACGGCAAACCGGTGGTCATCGCCGGGTTCGAGCCGTTGGACGTGATGCAGGCGATATTGATGCTGGTGCGCCAGATCAACGAGGGACGCGCCGCCGTCGAAAACGAATTCACCCGCGCGGTGACGCGCGAGGGAAATTTGAAAGCGCAGGAACTGGTGGCGGAAGTGTTTGAGTTGCGCGACATGTTCGAATGGCGCGGCTTGGGCAGCGTGCCGAACAGCGCGTTGAAGCTGCGTGAAAGATTCGCCGCGTTCGATGCCGAACTGAAATTCAACGTGCCCTACGTGGCCGTGCCAGACAACAAAGCCTGCGAATGCGCCGCCATTTTGCGCGGACAAAAACGTCCGCAGGAATGCAAAATATTCGGCACGGTTTGTACGCCGGAAAACCCGGTGGGGTCGTGCATGGTGTCGTCGGAGGGGGCGTGCGCGGCGCATTATAGTTATGGCAGGTTCAGGGAGAAGGCATGATGTCCACGAAAAACACGAAAAGCACGAACATGCCCACCAAGGGATCTTCGGGTTTTATTTCGTGAGTTTCGTGTTTTTCGTGGACGATTGTTTTGTGAAATTTTGAGAGATAAAAAATGAGTACAGTAAAACCCAATTACACCCGCGCGCTAGACATCAAGCACGGTCGCGTGGATATGTCGCACGGTTCCGGCGGGCGGGCGATGGCGCAACTCATCACCGAGCTGTTCGCTTCTGCGTTCGATAACGAATTTCTGGCGCAGGGCAACGATGGCGCGACGCTACCTCAAGCAAATGGGCGCTTGGTGATGGCGACGGACAGCCACGTGGTGTCGCCGTTGTTTTTTGCGGGCGGCGACATTGGGTGTTTGTCGGTGCATGGCACGCTCAACGATGTGGCGGTGATGGGCGCGCAGCCGTTGTATCTGTCGGCTTCGTTCATTCTCGAAGAAGGTTTTCCATTGGCGGATTTGCAGCGCATCGTGTTGTCGATGGCGCGGGCATCGCGCGAGGCGGGTGTGCCGATTGTGACTGGCGACACTAAGGTGGTGGAGCAGGGCAAGGGCGACGGGGTGTTCATCACCACCACCGGCGTGGGTGTGGTGCGCGAGGGCATCAACCTGTCTGGCGATCTGGCGCAGCCGGGCGACAAGATTTTGTTGTCGGGCACCATCGGCGATCACGGCATGGCGATCATGTCGCAACGCGAAGGGCTGACGTTTTCCGCGCCCATTGTGTCGGACACGGCGGCGTTGCACGGGCTGATTGCGGCCATGCTGGATAGCGGTGTCGCTTTGCGCGTGTTGCGCGACCCGACGCGCGGCGGGCTGGCGACGACGCTGAACGAGATCGCCAAACAATCCGGCGTGGGCATGATGTTGCAAGAGGCTGCCATAG
>JAGVNQ010000167.1 GCA_020053195.1 Sideroxydans sp. | reverse complement strand
GAGCATTCACGTTTCTACCCCCTCTCTAGCCCTCCCCCTCCAAGGGGGAGGGGACGTGCGGCTATTGGGTTAATTGTGCCAGTTTCGTCCGATTGGCGCGACAATGACCACTATGCTTGCTTGGCTCACGCGTAGTCAATATCCTGTTCGTTACCCGCGTAATAATCCTGCAACTCGGAAACGACGGCTTTGATTTTGGTTTTGGAGAGGATTTTTTTGACGATGGTGTCCCGGTATTCGTCCATGCGTTCGCGCATTAGCGGGTGGAATTCGGGCGGGACTTTTTTCAGCAGCGCGTACCAGCCCGCTTCGATGTCCAGCGGGGTTGCGCGCATGCCCCGGATCAGGGTTTCGATATTGGCCTGGCTGGCGCGCGCGACGATGGGGCCGTCACCCGCAATCGCAAAAATCACCGCGATGGCGATCACCGCGTTGGCATCGAGCTCGCTGTCTTTGACCGGCCCGGTGAAATGATTTTTGCGCAGCCACTGGGCGCATTCGATGATGCGCTGGTTGTTGCGGCGGTCGCGCATTTCATTTTTATAGACCACGTCGCCCTGCCAAGTCGAGCCGGGTTCGGCGCGGCAGATTGCCGTGAACAACATTTTGACGTTGCGCTGCAAAATGAACGGGTCGCTGTCGAAATCTGAAATGAACGCGGTGTAAGGCAGGGCGGATAATTCCTTGATCTTGCGGAATCCAGCCTGGAACACGCGCTCGCCCCCTTCGCTCAACAGAAAAGACAATCTGGCTTCATCGCTGTTGAAAATATCGGCTTGGCTGATGCCCAGCGAGACGCAACCAATCGTCAGGTGAAACGCTTCGTGCAAGCCTTCGGCGGTGCGGTCGTTGGTGAAGCGCTTGGCGACCAGCACCGTGATGCCGCAAAGCTCCTGCAACAGCGAGTCGGCATCCTGCTGATGGTCGGTGCGTTGCGCGAGCGCTTGCAGCGCTTGAACCAATTGCGGCGGGCGGGTGGTGAAGCTGGTGATTTTCATGGGAACGTTTCTAAATACTTAGTTTTCGTCATTCCCGCGAAGGCGGGAATCCAGTGAAAAAAAATTCCTTGCGCAGCAAGGACAAAATACTAAAAGCATGTTGAATAAAAACGCTGGATTCCCGCCTGCGCGGGAATGACGGTTTTCAAGAAAAAATATCCTCGCCCAAGCTCGGGCGGCGGCGAATTTGGGGCGCGCTGGCCGCTTTGCTCGGCACTTGTTTGCGCAGGCGCAGCAGCAATTCTTTGGTGGTGCGACCCATGGCAAATTCGTGCTCGGCGTGCTCGTCGTCGTCGCCGTCATCCTCATCTTCGTCCGACTTGGCGTGCAATTGGTTTTCGCCCGGAATCCAGTCGGGGAAAATTTCAAACAGCACGCGATCCCACGCTTCTTCATCGCTTCGCGCAATTTCCAGCGCGAGCGGAATCACGTCGTGGTCGGAGGTCGTCTGCCCGCTGCGGTCCGCGCCGTGAAAATGGATGGCGTTGGCGATTTCGATAATTTCTTCGGTGGCGGTCGAGAACAACACGGCGAACGCCGTCGTGCCCCAGTCGGTCGCCATCGCGGCGTGAATCAGCTCCCGGCGGCGCTCGGGCTCGTCGCTGGCAAAAATCATTCCGTGGATGTGCGCGAACAGCGATTCGGCCAACACCTCCGGCTCGTCTTCGATCAAATCTTCATCCCACACAGCGGCAAAATACGCCAGACTTTCGGCCCACACTTTGGGCGGGATCAGCAGTGTGGCCAGCGACAACTTGCCGCCGTCGAACGCCGACAAATGCAGCGACGCGACATGCGGCTCCAACGTTTCCAGCACTTCGATCACGGCCAGATCGCCAAACTTCTCGGCAGTCTCGCTGATCGCCTCTTCCGCATGCACCGTCGAACCGGACAGCACCAGTTCGGTGATTTGCTGGCGGATCGCCGGAAGATTGGATTGCTCAGACATTCTCGTCTCCGCTTGTGTCAAACAAATGTTCGATATTCCGTCCATGCATATCCTGATCTTCGTCTTCATCCTCGTCGTCGCCTTCGTCTTTTTGCAGGGCTTCGAGTGAATGGTCTTCGTCCGTCCAACGCTTGCGGTTCAAGTGCAAAAACGCGGTGATAATCGCTTTACGCGCCAGTTCGGGATTGGCTTCCGCCACCGCGTCCAAAGCCGCTTTCGCCGCGTCATCGTTGCAGCCGACCATGCGCAAAACCGGTGCGGCATCGCCTTCATCGTATTGCGCCGCTTGCGCCAACAAACCCGCCGCATCGTCAAAATGCAAACGGTCGGCCAACGCGAAGCTCAACATATTCACATCGTCCAACCCGAAGCCGTTGGCGTATTCGCCGAGTAAGGAATCCACCACTCGCGCGTAATTCTTTCTGTCGGGCGGATCGCCCAGTGTATCTTCGATCTGGATGCCCAGTTCACGCGACTGGTAAGCGAATTCGGGATGGATGTTTTTCATGGTATCGGGTCTTTAAGTGGGTGAACGGTCGTTGTGCCTGGGCACGATCCCGCAGCGGACAAACAACGCATCCCACAACGCCCGCGCCTCTTGCTCGGGGTCGATGACGATGCGGTTGTTGAGGCTGTGGTTGTACGCGGCGCGTTTGTGCGGATCGGAAAGCAACTCGTAAGCCTCATTGATCGCATTGAAACGGGCGGCGGCGCTGGAATGCGGATTCCGATCCGGGTGATGGCGCATGGCCAGCACGCGGTAAGCCTTCTTGATTTCTTCGGTCGAAGCGGTAGGCGAAACGCCCAGAATGTTGTACGGATTTTCCAATGAGTGCCTCCTGCAAGGGCGCGATTCT
>JAGVNQ010000263.1 GCA_020053195.1 Sideroxydans sp. | reverse complement strand
TGATAGGCGAAACCGCGCACGGTCTGCGTGCCGCCGACGCGGAACAGATATTCCTGCGGGATGCCGAGACGGGAGGTGGCGGCGGTAAAACCCGCTTCAAGGCGCAACGAAACCACATCGTTTTTTCCCAGCGGCATCCACGCCTGATGGCGCACATAATTGCGCACAAAATTCTGGTCCGACAGCAGCGACTTGCTCGCGCCGCCCACGCGGATTTCGGTCAGCTCGCCGGTCATCGGTGCCAGCGGGTCATCCACCTCGCGCCGGTACCAGCGCCAGTCCAGCACCAGCGCCTGATCGGTTTCGCGTATGCCACCTGCGGGCAAGCGCCGCTCCTGCTGCCAATTCAAGCCGATGCCGGTTTCGATGCCGAACAAATTGCGGCTGCGCGTCACGCCGAATTTGTCGAGCTGGGTTTCCAGCCCTTCGATCTGCGTATTTTCGCTGCTGGCTTTCCACAACAGGCGGTAGCCCAGCGGGTTGGGCGGCGTGTCCAGCCCGGTCGAAAAATTCTGGCGGTTTTTCTCCAGCACCAGCGAACCGTTCAGCGTCCACGCCTGGTTCAAAAAATTGTAGCTCTGATAAGTGGCCTCTTCGCGCACGCCGTTGTTGGTGCTGTAACCGACCCCCAGCGTGATTTTGCGCGACAACGCTTCGACGATATGCACTTTGACCGGCGCGATCACCGTGCCGCCATCGGCGGCGATTTTTCCGCCCGCCGTGTCCAGGTTGACCACCACCGAAGCGAACTGCGGCTGGTTCTGCAATTTGGTTTGAAAGGACAATAATTTTTCGCGCATGTACGGCTGGCCGGAACTGAAAGTGGTGTTGCGGCTGACCATGATTTCCTCGTAGCGCTCCAGCCCGCTCACCTGCAATGCGCCGAACACATAACGCGGACCGGAATCGATCACGATGTGCAAGCGCGCATCGGCTTTGGCCGCATCCACTTGCGCCCCGCTCTCCAGCAAACGCGCGGCGGCATAATCCTGTTGCGCCACTTGCGCCAGCAGATCGGTTTTAGCCTCGTCCCACGCGCTGGCGCGGAACGGCATGCCCGGCTGCAACTGCCATGCCGTGCGCAGCTGTTGCGCGCGCGCGGCGCGTATAACTTCCGGCAGCGCCAGATCGCCGCGAAACTCGATGTTGACCTCTCCCACCAGCGTGCGCGCGCCCGGCAACACTTCCAGCTCCAGCACGCCGTCGTCCGCCACCTCGCGCAACACCACCTTGCCGGAAAAAAATCCTTCCGTCGCCAGCAACTCGGGGATTTCGCGCTGCGCGCGGCGCATGAAAACGGCGCGCTCGCTTTCATTGGCGAGCAGGGTCTCGGGCAACACGAAGAATTCGTCCAGCACTTCGCGCACTTCTTTGGGCGCGATCAGATTGACTGCCGGAGTCAGGGATTTGGTTTTGGCTTGCGCCAATGCGGGATATAACAGGCAGAGGCACATCAGCAGCATGCCCGCTCTTCTTGGTAGTTTCTCAATCACCGCTTGCCTGCCCACGTTTTTTCACGGTTTGAATTGTAGGGAAATGTGCTGTCCGGCGCGAGCAGTTATATGCCGATTGGGAGACGCAAACCGTTTTTCAACACCCCACCGCGTGTAGATGCCCGCCAATAGGCGTTCTACAGCATGCACACGCTGTAGATGCCCCCGTAAATACCTCGCAGAGGTTCTTGCACTCTGTGGGTGGGGGTTGCGGACAAATTTGGGTTTTGGAAGTGGGTTTTGACGGCTGAAATAAAAATGGCACGCCGTTTGCGGTGTGCCATGGTTGTGGGTGCTGGCGCTCAACCTTGCGTATTACGCGTCATTGCAAGGTGTGCTGTGTGAAGCCAATACCCAAAACCCAATTACTGACCGGTACGCACTAACCGAACATAGCTGCTGACATTGCGAGTCCACCCGTAGTCCTCGTAGCCATCGTCGAAATAGACGAGCCAGACGAAGGGGGGGTAGCTCGCGTCGGGCGAGGAAGACCAGAACACACTGCTCTGCGTATTGGGAAACCAAGTTGAATCAATAGTGGGACTTACTCCACCAACGAAGATGCTCGATAGTTCGCCCCGTGTGGGCATGCGCCAGTCATTATGTCCGCACAGATTGTTGGCGTTGACACTGTTCACAAAACCGATGCTATTGGTCGGCGCATCAATTTGTGCCCGGGTGGGATTGACCTCAACCCAACCGTTCCTAAATGGCTCGAAGCTGGGGTCGTCGTAGTTGGTGTAGGTCTTGTTCCAGTCGCGCAAGCCACCATCGGCGGTTTTCACTTCCCACATCAAGCCGGTTTTGTTGTCGTACACGCAGCCGCCCGTGGCGGAGGCGCTGTAGCCGGCAAAGGGCGCGGTCACGGCGATAGTCTTGCTCGCGTCGATCACCGTGCCGCCGCTGGCCGTGGTGATGGTAACGACATTGCTGCCCGTCACACCCGGAGTACACAGAACCCTGAATCCTGTTGTCGTGCGATCAGTCGGTGTTTGGCATGTGCCGCCCGCAATTTGCATCTCGGCGGTCAGCGGCAGATTCAGCCCGATGACGGTAAACGTTCCCACCACGGTGTTGGTGGCGGTGAGCGGTGCAACCGCACTCACGCTGGGCGTTATGAGTGAACAGCCGCTGCATCCAGCGAGCAGCATGGCGGCGAGAAAGGAGATGGCGGACTTAAATACGTTGCGGCGGCGGGTGAGGCATCGGATGTTCATGTTGTGATTTCCCTGATCGCTATAAAAAACCAGCGCGCAACATACCCACCCCACCCAGCATGGTCAATCACTTTGACGGCCTATATATTTTTGCGGCGAGATGGAAGATGGATTTGAACGTAGCCGAAAAGCAAAGTGCGTTTACCCAATATGGTTTATTGTGCAACACACTCTATATCGAAATCAGAAAACTTCCCATGTTCATCGAACTCTTCATCCTCGTCGTGCTGGTTGCCGTGGTGGTCATCGCGTTGCGGCCACCCAAGCAATAATCATCCGCCCGCGCGATGCCGCAGCCACGCCTTCTCCGCTTCCACTAACGCGAACAGCAGCACGCCGAAAATCATGATGCGTCCCCACGCGGCAGCGTCGATGGCGACCACGCCGAACAGGCGTTGCATGATAGGCAGGTAGGTGAACAGCGTCTGTGCCACAGCCAACAGTGCGATGGTGAGCAGCACGTAAAAGTTGCCGGTGAAATCCTGCCAGGTGCGCACCGGGGCGAGCAGGTAGCGGCAGTTGAACAGGTAGGCCATTTCGCCGACCACCAGCGCGTTGACCGCCACGGTGCGGCTTTCTTCGAGGCTGGCTCCGCTTCCGCTTTCCCACAAAAACAGCGCCAGCGGGCCTGCGGTCAGCAGCAGCGAAACAAATGCCACGCGCCACAACATGAAACGGGACAGCAACGATTCGCCCGCCGCGCGCGGCTGGCGCTGCATCACGCCCGGCTCGGATTGCTCGAACGACAGCGCCAACGCCAGCGTGATCGCAGTGACCATGTTCACCCACAAAATTTGCACCGGCGTGATCGGCAGCGTCATACCAAAAAACACCGCGACCAGCACCATGCCCGCCTCGCCGCCGTTGGTGGGCACGATGAACACCACGGCTTTTTTGATGTTGTCATACACCGTGCGTCCTTCTTTCACGGCGTGCGCGATGGTGGCGAAATTGTCGTCGGCCAGCACCATCTCCGCTGCTTCCTTGGCCACCTCCGTGCCCTTTAACCCCATCGCCACGCCGATGTCGGCGCGTTTCAAGGCGGGTGCGTCGTTCACGCCGTCGCCGGTCATGGCCACCACTTCGCCGTTGGCCTGCAAAGCGCTGACCAGGCGCAGCTTGTGTTGCGGCGAGGCGCGCGCGAACACGTCCACGTCCTGCACGGCCTGACGCAGTTGCGCGTCGTCCAGCGCGTCCAGTTCGTTTCCGTTCAAGGCTTGACCGTTGCCGATGCCCAGCATCCCGGCGATGGCGCGCGCCGTTTCGATGTGGTCGCCGGTAATCATCTTGACGCGGATACCCGCCGCCTGACATTCCTTCACGGCGGCGATTGCCTCTTCGCGCGGAGGATCGGTGATACCGACCATGCCCAGCAGAGTAAAACCGGATTCCATATCAGCGAAATTTAATTCGCGCTGACCCGCGTTAACCGCCTTGGTCGCCAGCGCCAACACGCGCTGCCCCATTGCCCCGGTCTCGCTCATTTGCTGATGCCAGTACGCCAGATCAAGCGCGTGATCTTCGCCCGGAGCGCGCTGTTTATCGCACATTTGCAAAATCTGTTCCGCCGCGCCTTTGACATAAACGAACGCATGTCCGGCGTGGTCGTGATGCAAGGTCGCCATGAAGCGGTGTTCGGATTCAAACGGGATCAGGTCGGTGCGCGGCAGCGCGGCATGTTCGGACTTCGCGTCCAGCCCGGCTTTGAGTGCCAGCGTAATCAGCGCGCCTTCGGTGGGGTCGCCCGCGATATGCCACACCCGGTTTGTTTCATGTAATTCGGCATCGTTGCACAACAATCCGGCGCGGAATAATTCCAGCGTTTCGTCGAACTCGTTGATGGCGATGTCTTTGCCGTCAAGCACAAAACCACCCAACGGCGCGTAACCCGCCCCACTCACCACGAACATCTTGTCGGCAGTCAGCACACGCTGCACCGTCATTTCATTTTTGGTGAGCGTGCCGGTTTTGTCGGTGCAAATCACCGTCACCGAACCCAGCGCTTCCACCGCAGGCAGGCGGCGCACGATGGCCTGATGGCGCGCCATACGCTGCACGCCCAGCGCCAGCGTGATGGTCATCACCGCAGGCAAGCCCTCGGGGATCGCCGCCACCGCCATACTCACGGCGGCGAGAAACATATCGGCCACGCCGAAGTGATGCACCAGCCAGCCAAACAGAAAAGTCACCAGCGCCAGCGCCAGAATAACCATCGTCAGCCAGCGCCCGAAACCTTCCATCTGGCGCAGCAGCGGCGTGGTCATGGATTGCACTTCGTCCAGCAGCGCGCTGATGCGTCCGATCTCGGTGTCGTTGGCGGTGGCCACCACCAGCCCCGCGCCCTGACCATACACCACCAGCGTGCCGGAATACGCCATACAAAAACGGTCACCGAGCAACGCCTGCTCCTCCACCGCGCCAATATTTTTTTCAACGGCGGCGGATTCGCCGGTGAGCATCGCTTCCTCGATGCGCAGATTTTTTTCGCTCAACAAACGCAAATCGGCGGGCACTTTATCGCCGGAAGCGAGCAGCACCACATCGCCCGCCACCAGCGTTTCCGCCGCCACCACCACGCGCTTGCCGCCGCGCAACACCGTGGCCTCGGGCGACAACATGCGGCGTATGGCCGCCATCGCCTGCTCGGCTTTGCCTTCCTGAATAAAACCGATAAACGCATTGATGACCACCACGCCCACGATCACGCCGGTATCCACCCAATGCGCAAGCAGCGCCGTGATAACCGCCGAGGCGAGCAACACGTAAATCAGCACGTTGTGGAATTGCAGCAGAAACCGCAACAGCGGCCCGCGCCGCTTTTGCTGCGTCAGCCGGTTCGGCCCGTCGCGCTCCAACCGCAACGCCGCCTCGGCGTGAGTCAAACCCTGCTCGCTCGCGGTTAGCTGCGCCAATACCTGCTGTATGGAAAGTTGATGCCAGTTGTTTGTCATGCTTTCTGATTATCCTGAACCGGACGAATTGAAAATAACACACTGTACGCTTGCGAACCATGTCTATCGGTGCGCGGGCGCACCGTAAAAAGACTGCGATTCGCTGGATAGAATATCCGTGGCTATAACGGTTTTTAGGATTTGTCGCGCACCAACAAAAAAGGAGGCTTCCGCCTCCTTTTTTCGTTGCGGCAAATTATCCGCGTTTGTTGCGCCTGAACGGTTTGGGCTTGCCGCCTTCCATCCAGCGTTTGACGCGGTTGGCATCACCCTCGCGGGTGCGTTTGCCCCAGGAATCCAGCAGCACGATGACCACCGAACGGTTGGCAACTTTCGCCTGCATCACCAGACAGCGTCCGGCTTCGCTGATGTAGCCGGTTTTGCTCAGGCCGATTTCCCAAGCCGAGCTTCTCACCAGCGGGTTGGTATTAACGAAACGCAGGTTGCGGCGGGAATTGAGTTGTACGGTGTGCGAGTTGGAGGTGGTGGCGCGCTGGATTTCTTCGTAATCCTGCGCCGCGCGCACCATCTTCACCAGATCCTGCGCCGTTGAAACGTTGCCGCTGCGCAATCCGGTGGGGTCGTCAAAACGCGAGGAGTCCATGCCCAGTTCTTGCGCTTTGGCGTTCATCATAGCCAACATCACCCGCGTGCCGCCGGGATAAGTGCGCGCCAGTGCGGCGGCAGCGACGTTTTCCGATGACATCAGCGCCAGCTTGAGCAGTTCGCCGCGCGTCAGCGTTGTGCCGTTGCGCAAACGCGAATGGGTGCCTTTGTAACGATCCTGATCCTGCGAAGAAATGGTGATCGGTTCATCCAGCGGCAAGCGCGCATCCAGCACCACCATGGCGGTCATCAGCTTGGTGATGGAAGCGATGGGCACCACGTTGTTGGTATTTTTCGAATACAGCGGGCGGCCGGTTTGCTCGTCGTAAATCAGCGCGATGGCCGAAGCCAGCTTGGGCGTGTCCGACCGGGTAAATAAAGCCAGGTTTTCGCCCTGATCCAGCTTGGCGAAGAAGTCGTCGTCCGCCGCCTGCGCGCATAGCGCAAAGCCGGACAACAACACTGCAAATAGTTTGTTACGCATAAATTCTTTCTGCTGAAAATTGCAACCGGGGCGAAGAATACCCTAAATAATTATGGGATTGTGGCGAACAGTCCAAATGGACTAACAAAAAATTCCATTTAATTCTGACGAACCCCAAACCTGACGAGTAATTTCCAAACAGGGTTTCACGCGGAGACGCGGAGTTGCGGAGGAAAAACAAAACGAAATGGAAGCCCAAATTCTCCGCGAACTCCGCGTCTCCGCGTGAGAAATACTTGTCATTTTTGACATCCCATGGCCGGCAAGCCTTACCGCTCTTCCTGCTGCTGCAACGCCCACATCTGCGCATATACCCCTTGCTGCGCCAGCAATTCGCGGTGGGTGCCGCGTTCGATGATGCGGCCTTTGTCCATCACCAGAATTTGTTCGGCATCAACCACGGTGGAAAGGCGGTGGGCGATAACCAGTGTGGTGCGGTTGTAGGCGATACCGCGCAATTCGTCCTGGATGGCTTTTTCCGATTTGGAATCCAGCGCGGAGGTGGCTTCGTCGAAAATCAGGATGGCAGGATTTTTGAGGATGGCGCGCGCGATGGCCACGCGCTGTTTTTCGCCGCCGGACAGTTTCAGGCCGCGCTCGCCCACGGTGGTGTCGTAGCCGTCGGGCAGGCTGGCGATGAAATGGTGGATATGCGCCGACTGCGCCGCCGCGATCACTTCGTCGCGCGTGGCATGCGGCCTGCCGTAGGCGATGTTGTAATAAATGGTGTCGTTGAACAGCACGGTGTCCTGCGGCACGATACCGATGGCGGCGCGCAGGCTGGCCTGGGTCACGCTGCGGATGTCTTGCCCGTCGATAAAAATCCCGCCCGCGTTCACGTCGTAAAAACGGAACAGCAAACGCGACAGGGTGGATTTGCCCGCGCCGCTCGCGCCCACCACCGCCACGGTGTGGCCGCTGGGAATGTCGAAACTCACCTCGTGCAAAATTTCGCGCGCCGGGTCGTAATGGAAACCGACATGCTCAAAACGCACGGCGGCTTTTTCCAGTTTCAACACCGGCGCATTGGGGCTGTCCGCAATCTCGCGGTTCTCGTCCAGCAGGCGGAACATCTTTTCCATATCGGCCAGCGAGTTTTTGATTTCGCGGTAAACAAAACCGAGAAAATGCAGCGGCATATAAAGCTGCAACATGAACACATTGACCAGCACCAAGTCGCCAATGGTCATGGTGCCTTTCACCACGCCGTCCGCCGCCAGCAACATCAGCAGCGTCACGCCGACAGCGATGATGATGCTTTGCCCGGCGTTGAGCGTGGCCAGCGAAGTTTGGTTGCGCACCGCCGACACTTCCCAGCGCTGCATCTGGTCGTCGTAACGCGCGACCTCGTAACGCTCGTTGCCGAAATATTTCACCGTTTCGTAATTGATCAGGCTGTCGATGGCGCGCGTGTTGGCGCTGGAATCCATCTCGTTCATGGTGCGGCGAAATACCATGCGCCACTCGGTGACGATCAGCGTGAACGCGATGTACGCTGCCAGCGTGACAAAGGTGATGATGGCAAACCACGGGTTGTATTTGACGAACAGGATGGCCGCCACCAGCCCGATTTCCAGCAGCGTCGGCAGAATGTTGAACAGCAAAAACGTCAGCAGAAAACTGATGCCGCGCGTGCCGCGCTCGATGTCGCGCGACACCCCGCCGGTCTGCCGCTCCAGATGAAAACGCAAACTCAGATTGTGCAAATGCTCGAACACTTGGATCGCCACGCGGCGGATGGCGCGCTGCGTCACCTTGGCAAACAACGCATCGCGCAACTCGCCGAACAGCGTGCTGAACAGCCGCAACAAACCATAAGCTGCGATCAGGAACACCGGAATGGTCAGCATCGCCTTGGGCTGGCTCATCGCATCCACAATCTCCTTCAGCGCCAGCGGCACAACCACATTCGCCAGCTTCGCCAAAATCAACAACAGCACCACCGCCGCCACGCGACCTTTGAATTCGAGCAGATAAGGAACCAGACTTTTAATCACGCGCCAATCGGTGCGCGCGTCGGCGGCGGGGGTAGCGGAAGAATGCGAGTGACGCATGGTGTGTGAGTCGAAATTTTGAGAGCGCGCATTATAGCCGCAACGGGCAGCGCTTCCCGGTGTAGGGTGGGCACGTTTTTGTGCCCACGCGTTTATCGAAAAATGTCTCCGCGTGGGCACAAAAACGTTCCCACCCTACGCACTAGAAATAATCGCCCTGCTCCCCATCGTTTGCCAGCCACTTGATCGGCCAGCGATAGAAGTACCAGAAAATATTCTGCTCGTAGATGTCGGACGTACCCCACACGTGATGTTCGATCCCGAACGTCAACTCGACGAAACGCTGGTCGGCTTTGTCTGCCCGATATTTGATCACGTCCGGCACTTCCAGATCGTGGAAGGCGAAGCCATTCAACACACCATGCAGCCGCCAGCGCTCGATCAAATATTGCGTGTACTCGTCCGAACAATCGGAATCGGCCGCAATCGCGTCAACCGCGTATTCCCAGCTCAACACGCCGCTTTCAATATTTTCCAGCGTCGCCCGTTCCGGCTCGCATATCGGCTCCGGCTTGGGCTCGGGCAACGCCGACCGTTTCTTGTCTTCCTCAGTCGCCAAGCGCCAATAACTGGTAATGGTGATCGGGCGTATGCCGACTTGCCCGAAATCCACGCGCATCGCGCATGGACCACTGACTTCAACCACGATGCCGCAGCCCCACGCGAGCCCGTCGCAAAACACCTCATCACCGGGTTTAAAGCTCGGAATAATCATGTTAGGCCGCGCACTCCTTGAGCGGAATGTCGCGCCACTGGGCGATGAATTTATTGGTGGTCATGTTTGAATTATAGCGGGAGGATTACGCTGTCGGGTTGCGCTGCGGCGTAGGGTTTGTTTACGCCCCGCAGAAAATGATGCGCAAGCGCACTCCACCATTTTCACCAACCCCACCTCGTGAAGAAGCGCATAAATAGGGCATCTACACGATGCGCACGACGTAGAACGCCTATCCATGCGCCTTCCCGGGCAGTCACCTGTCTTCGGAGATGCCCATTGCGCCGACGAACAGGCGGATCAGAACGTAGCTGATGCGCGCGATGAGCAGGGTCAGCGGCGGCACGCCAGCATCATCTACACGCTGGCCGCCGTATTTGATGGCGCGCATCAGGCTGGTGCGCAAGGTTTCGGCAAACTGCTCATTGCTCACCACAATGTTGGCTTCGCGCGCGAGCAGCATGCTGAACGGTTCGAGGTTGGACGAGCCGACGGTCGCCCATTCGCCATCGACCACGCCGACTTTGGCGTGCAAATAACTGTCGCGGTATTCGTAGATTTCGATGCCCGCTTTCAGCAGTTGGCCGTACAGTGCCAGCGTGGCGTAATGCTGCATCCAGTATTCGACTTTGCCCTGCAACAGCAGCACCACGCGCACGCCGCGTTTAGCGGCATCTTTCAGCGCTTGGCGGAATACGCGCCCCGGCAGGAAGTAGGCGTTGGCGATGATGATTTCGTGTTGCGCATCGGCGATGGCTTGCAGGTAGGCGTGTTCGATGTCGTGGCGATGGCGCAGGTTGTCGCGCAACAAAAGTTGTACCAGTGCGGTGCTGGCTTTGTTACGCGGCTTCAGCAATCGCGCGCGCCAGCGGCTGATGCGGCGGCGCAGGGTCGCCCATTTGACGGTCTGCCACAGTTGCTGCGTGGCTTCCAACACGTGTTGCGCGACCGGGCCTTGCACACGCACCGCGTAGTCCAGACGCGGCGCGTCGAAGTCTTCGTTAGCCGGAATGTCGTTGATGATGTTGAGGCCGCTGACGAAGGCGACTTCGCCGTCCATCACCGCCAGTTTGCGGTGCATGCGATAGAGGCGACGCTTGCGGCTACGGCTCAAGGTGTAGGGCGAAATCTCGCGCCGGAACCATTCCACATCCACCCCGGCATGGCGCATTTCATCCACCCATGACTGCGGCAATTCCTCCGAGCCGTAGCCGTCCAGCAGCAGATGCACGGCGACTCCGCGCTGCGCCGCGCGCTGCAAAGCTTGCGCCACCAAGTGCCCGGTTTCGTCGGCGGCAAAGATGTAGGTTTCCAGATAAACCGTTTCTTTCGCCGCGTCGATTGCCGCGCACAACAGCGGAAAATAACGCGTGCCGTTGCGCAACAGCATCAGTTTGTTGCGACCGATTTGGAAGGAGCGGCTCATGTTCGACAGCGCAATTTAGCCACGGATGAACACGGATAGCCACGGATGAACAACTGAATTGTTTTGCATTTCTCAACACGCCCCATGCAATAGTTCTCCCCCTCGCAACACAAGATTTTATCCGTGTGTATCTGTGTAAATCCGTGGCTAAACATGCTTCTTCAACTCCGCCAGCAGCGCCGCGTGGTCGGACATGCGCCGCCCGCCATGCACTTCGCAGTTCACCACGTCGAAGCCGCGCACGTAAATGCGGTCGAGTTTGAACATCGGCAGCGCGGACGGAAAACTGCGCGCGGGTTTGCCCTCGTGCGAATCGAACACGTCGAACACGCCCAGATCGCGCGCCAGCGTGTGGCTCAATTTGTTGCGCCAGTCGTTAAAATCGCCCGCGATTATCAGCGGCGCGTCGGCGGGAATTTCTTGCAGCACGTGTTCGACCAGCGCCAGATTTTGCGCGCGCCTGCCCTTGGCGAACAAGCCGAAATGCGCGCACAAACAAAACACGCGCTGGCCGCCGATTTCCACCTCGGTGTGCAACAAGCCGCGACTTTCAAAGCGGTGCGCGGAGACATCCTTGTTGTTCGACTCCACGATGGGAAAGCGGCTGAGAATGGCGTTGCCGTGATGTCCCTCCTCGTACACCGCATTCATGCCGTAAGCCTGGTGCGCCCAAAATTCCTCGGCCAGAAATTCGTATTGCGGCTTCAGCGGATAGCCGTCGTGGTTGTTGGCATGCGTCGTGTGCGCGCCCTGCACTTCCTGCAAAAACACGATGTCCGCATCCAGCCCGCGCAAATGCTCGCGCAATTTGTGCAACACCATGTGCCGGTTGAACTGCGAAAAACCCTTGTGGATATTGTAGGTGGCGATTTTGAGAGAAGTCATGGGTGGCATTCTACCCAATCGGTTTTAAGGATTAACCTAAAAAGCAATTGAGCCACGGATGAACACAGATGAAACACGGATAGACCACTCTTATTCGGCAAACCTGCTACAACCGTAACGCACGGTTTTAGCAGTGACTATCCGTGTTCATCCGTGGCTAACTAAGGTTTTAAAGACAAATCTTCGCCGCCCTTATTAACCGGCGGCTGTTGCAGGGTTGCGGTGCGCGGTTTTTTTGTTTTTTTCTGTTTGGGTTTTACCACGGGCGCGGCGGGGATCACCTCCGAGGCGGCGACCGGGACGATGGGGGTGGCCTGCACCGCGACGGGCGGGATCTTGTCGCGCGCTGGAATCAGCATCGTTGCCAGCATCACGGC
>JAGVNQ010000065.1 GCA_020053195.1 Sideroxydans sp. | reverse complement strand
TCAATCACGTGATTGAAAAAATTCAGTTGCAAATGACAGGGGGATGGCGGCGCTTTTTTGCCGCGCCATTTGAACAATCCGGCCGCATCAACACGCTCCAGCGGTTGCCAGACATGCCCGTCGAACACGGACACGTCGGTCGCATAGGGATGGAATACCCGCAACACCCACTCGGATTTGATTTGATGCAAACCCAGATAAGAAAAAGGGTCATGGTGACGCGCGTCTAATATGGCGCGTTTGTGCTGGCTATCGTTCGGCATGTGTTCGCTCCTGTGCCGCAATATAGCTTGTAAAGGCGGAATGAACAACGAGAAAGACGCACAAATACAAAGCCCCGCAAAGAAGCGGGGCTTTATTTTTTGGTGGGTCGTGCGGGGATCGAACCTGCGACAAACGGATTAAGAGTCCGCTGCTCTACCAGCTGAGCTAACGACCCGGAAGAGGCGCGCATTTTAGGGGAGCGGGGATAATTGTCAAGAAAATTATCCCCGCAAATGCCGCTGCAACGCCCATGCGACGTGCTCGCGCAACAAGGCTGACGGATGTTGGACGCGGGTCTGCAACGCGCGCACCACTTGCGGCGAGGCAGGTGTGTTGCCCAGCGCCACGGCGATGTTGCGCAACCATTGTTCGTGGCCGATGCGGTGGATGGCGCTGCCGGCCAGCTTGTGGTGGAAGGTTGCCTCGTCCCACGCGAACAGTTCGACCAGCGATACATCATCCAGACCGTGGCGCACGGCGAAGTCCGGCTCGACGCTCTGTTGCGCGAAGCGGTTCCACGGGCAAGCCAACTGGCAATCGTCGCAGCCATAGATGCGGTTGCCGATGAGCGGGCGCAATTCGGCGGGGATGCTGCCTTGGAGTTCGATGGTGAGGTAGGAGATGCAGCGCCGCGCATCCAATTGATACGGCGCGGTGATGGCTTGCGTGGGACAGCTACCAAGGCAGGCGTTGCATCTGCCGCAATGGTTGTCTTGCGGCGTATCCACCGGCAGCGGCAGGTCGATGAATATTTCGCCGAGGAAAAACCACGAGCCTTGTTCGCGCGACAGCAGCAGCGTGTGTTTGCCGCGCCAGCCCAAATGAGCTTTCTGCGCCAGTTCCACTTCCAGCACCGGCGCACTGTCGGTAAACACGCGGCATTGGCATGAGATTTCTTCGCGGATTTGCTGCGCCAATTTCTCCAGCCGGTGGCGCAGCACCTTGTGGTAATCACGCCCCAGCGCGTAGCGCGAAATGTAGGCACGGCTGCCGTCTGCCAACACTTCCATCGCTTCCTTGGACTGTTGCGGGTAGTAGTTCATGCGCAACGAGATGACGCGCACCGTGCCAGGCAACAGCTCCGCCGGACGCGCGCGTTTGGCTCCATGTTTTGCCATATAATCCATCGCGCCGTGATGCCCGTCTGCCAGCCATTGCAGCAGGTGCGTTTCGGCTGAATCGAGGCGGGTATCGCTGATGCCCACCGCCTGAAATCCGAGCGCCCCGCCCCACGCTTTGATGCGCGCGGCCAGTGCGCCGTAATCCGTTTGAGGTATCCCGTTTTGCATGAACCGAATCATAGCCGAATAAACCTGCCCGATGAGGCCGCCACCACGGCCTTGGCGGCACGTCTCGCGCATACTTTGCAGCCGGGCATGATGATTTATTTGCGCGGCAATCTGGGTGCGGGCAAAACCACGTTTGTGCGCGCGTTGTTGCAGGCCTTGGGTTACAAGGGGCGCGTAAAAAGCCCGACTTATACTTTGGTGGAACGTTACGAAAGCGCCGGATTTCATTTGCTGCACTTCGACCTGTATCGTTTCCAGGATGACGAAGAATGGGAAGGCTCCGGCTTTCGCGATGAGTTCGACGGACGCAATATTTGTCTGGTGGAATGGCCGGAACAAGCGTCTGGCTTGTTGCCCCCGGCGGATGTCAGTCTCACTTTCGAAATACTTCAGGACGGGCGCGAGGTGTTGCTGCACGCCTACACCCCGGCGGGCCAACAATGTTTGAACGCGCTTTAAGATTCTTTCCGCTGTTGTGCTTGCTATGGATTCCCGTCGCCTTCGCGGAAATCCACATCAGCCAGGCGCGTATCTGGCCGGCGCAGGATTACACGCGCCTCACGCTGGAATCGAAACATCCCATCCGCTACAACATGTTCACCCTCAAAAACCCGGAACGGCTGGTGATCGACCTCGACGATGTCGGCATCAACGCCGCGCTGAATGAACTGGCGGGCAAAATCGGCAACGACGACCCCTACATCAAAAGCGTGCGCATCGGTCGCTTCAAACCCGGCGTGGTGCGGCTGGTGCTGGACCTCAAAGCGCAAGTCAAACCGCAATTGTTCAACCTGAAACCGGTCGCCGAATACGGCCATCGTCTGGTACTGGACGTGTATCCCATGGTCGCCATTGATCCGCTGATGGCGCTCGCGCAGCAGGGCGAAATCAAGCTGGCAGCGAGCGAACCTGCGGCTGCCGGATCACTCATCGAAGAGCCGAACATCCCGCTCAAACCGAGCGTCGCCATCACGCCCGAAGCAGTCGCACCCGCCGTCAACACCGCACCTTTTGCCCGCAGCGAACTCGGCATCCGCATCTTGCTGGTCGCCATTGATGCCGGGCACGGTGGCGAAGACCCCGGTGCGCGCGGCTATCGCGGCACGCTGGAAAAAGAGGTCACGCTCACCATCGCGCGCAAATTAAAAGCGCAGATCGACGAACTGCCCGGCATGCGCGCCATCCTCATCCGCGACGGCGACTACTTCATCCCGCTGGGCGGGCGCGTTGAAAAAGCGCGCAAAGCCCATGCCGACCTGTTCGTCTCCATCCACGCCGATGCCTTCGTCAAATCGCGCGCGCGCGGCTCGTCGGTGTTTGCCTTATCCGAACACGGCGCGACCAGCGCCAGCGCACGCTGGC
>JAGVNQ010000123.1 GCA_020053195.1 Sideroxydans sp. | reverse complement strand
TTGATTTCTTCGGTCGAAGCGGTAGGCGAAACGCCCAGAATGTTGTACGGATTTTCCAATGAGTGCCTCCTGCAAGGGCGCGATTCTACCTTCTTGCGGGGTGTAGGTACATTTAGAGTTGGTTGTTGGGGTGATTTGGTAGTTGCATCTGTCGCAATCCTCAAGCCATTGCAACTTCTCCCATGCTCGTTTAGAGTCCGCACCACTTGCGCAACCGCCACAAATATACCGCGTCGCAAAGTACGGCACGGGCAAGGCGGAAAACCAGTACAGGAGGCTGGCGCAAGAGTCCCCCACCTAGCGAGTGAGGGTTTAGGTTGGGGATGCATCCCGCCGCGTGCTTGTTATTTTGGGGAATAACATGACTGCAAGCCTCTCTGCTTTTTCTATGTGCCTTTTCGGCAATCCGTATGCTATTGCTTCTCCCTCTTGTGTACTCGCAAGTCTTGCGCCAGTGTTTCTATGTAATGCGAACTCAGGAGAACCACTGTGGGGTTGATTGACGGTGATGACGGTCTGCCTGCAGATGAAGTAGGTGTCTGGGCAAAGGAGAAACATACTTATCTCAAACGCTATCTGGACATTTCACGAGGCACACGCAAAAAATTTATCGGCGAAAGAAAAGGCGGAGCGGTATATTTTGATTTGTTTTGCGGCGCAGGTCGTTCTCGCATTAGAGGCACTAATGAGTGGATTGATGGAGGAGTTGTTGCTGCTTGGAAAACTAGTCGTGAGGGTGATGCGCCGTTTACAGACATTTACATTTCCGACATCGACGAAATAAAGTTGAAGGCATGTGCTGAGCGGCTACGTAAGCTTGGTGCTCCTGTACATCCAATCCACGCATCGGCAGCCGATGCTGTAACGCAAATGATTTCGGCAGTCAGTGGATATGCGTTGCATTTCGCCTTCGTCGATCCTTATAACCTCGAAGCATTGGATTTTCGGGTGATCAGCGCACTTTCTTCGCTCAAACGAATTGACCTTTTGATTCACCTCAGCGCAATGGACTTGCAACGTAACTTGTCGGTGAATCTTGCCGCAGATGATTCTGCGTTTGATGCATTCGCTCCCGGCTGGCGCGAAAAAGTGGTAACGACGGGTGCGCAGCAGGAAATCAGAATGCGTGTCGTCGAATATTGGCGGGAACAAGTGTCGAGTCTTGGGGTATGGCCTTCCATAGATCAGCGCCTCATTTCAGGTGAGAAAAACCAGCCTCTTTACTGGCTACTGCTTGCCGCACGTCACGAATTGGCGCACAAATTTTGGAAAACGGCATCAAATCCAGAGGGGCAAGGAATTTTGTTTTGATTGATGGCGGCATGTAAATGAGACCAAGCACGGTATGGATTAAAATAGGTACGAGTTAAGGAGGCTTACATGACAAGCACAACAACAATTGAATGGACAGAGCAAACGTGGAATCCGACCACAGGTTGCACGAAGATTTCTCCAGGCTGCAAACATTGCTACGCCGAAATCATGGCGAAACGGCTAAAGGCCATGGGTGCGAGGGGTTACGAGAATGGCTTCGATCTCAGCATCTTGCCTGAACGTTTGGAGCAACCGCTGAAGCGGCGCAAAGCGACAACGTACTTTGTAAACTCGATGAGTGACCTTTTTCACAACGACATTCCTTTTGAGTTTCTCGACAAAGTGTTTGATGTGATCAAACGCACGCCACAACACACGTATCAAATATTGACCAAGCGTTCAGCCAGAATGCGCAAGTATTTTTCGTCGCGTGGTCGTGTAGTGCCTGATAACGTTTGGCTTGGTGTATCTGTGGAAAATAGGCAATACGGACTTCAGCGGGTTGATGATCTGAGGGAAATAAAAGCGGGTATCCGATTTTTATCAGTCGAACCCCTACTGGAAGATGTTGGCGAAATGAATTTGAGCGGCATCCACTGGGTGATCGTCGGCGGCGAATCTGGTCCCAAGGCTAGGCCAATGAAAGCAGAGTGGGTTGAGACAATAAAAGAACAATGCGAGCATGATGGCGTAGCGTTTTTCTTCAAGCAGTGGGGCGGCTGGGGTGCGGATGGCAAGAAACGTCCGAAGAGAAATAATGGCCGAATATTTGCAGGGAAGACTTGGGATGGAATGCCTAGTGAGGCAGGCAGATAACCTAAACGTTACCATTGCCTTGTTGCAAAGCGAAGGGGGCATTCATGGAAATGAAACAAGTAAAAGATATGGTTCGTGCCTTGCAGCTAGCCAAGGGGGATAAGGTACATCCTCGCGGCAAGGCGATCTTTCTTGTTGGGGCGGGATGTTCTAAATCTGCGGGAATTCCACTGGGGAGCGAAATTGTCGATGAGTGTGTCAAGGATTTGGCCAAGACATATTCACAAGGTCTTTCCGAACTAGAGAATGCAACAACTGACGAAGCTTTGGCGTGGCTCAAGGAGAATGATTACTTTCTAAATGACTCTAAGCCTGATGAACTATATGGCTATATTTTTGAAAATCATTACCCAGCGCCCCCTCAACAGCAACGCATAATTTTTCAGGCGATTCAAAGGTGCGACGGAAAAATAAACTGGGCTCATTTGTGTTTGGGGGAGTTGGTTAAGCAAGGCTATATCCATACTGTGCTAACCACGAACTTCGACCAACTAGTACTAGAGGGCATTATCCGCACTGGTATTCTGCCGGTAGTTGCAGATGGTGTTAGATCGCTCACGCGAGTGAGCAGTGAGCCGCTCCATCCTCAAGTAGTTCACTTGCATGGTTCCATGCATACCTATGATCCGTTGAATAGCGCGTCTTCACTAAAGGAAACTGGCAGTGATATTGAAGTTGCGGCAGCTATATATACCCTGCTTCGTGATAGCGATGTGTTGGTTGTGATTGGTTATGCTGGTGGCGAGGAAGGGGTAATGTCACTGTTAGTTGATGCATCTAGGCGTTTGCAGAACAATATGATTTATTGGGTGCAATACGGCAAAAACACTTCTGAGCTATCCAAGAATGCAACCAGTTTGCTTAATTGCGGAAAAAATAAATTCCTTATATCAGAGCAAGATGCGGATAGTTTTTTTGCCGAAGTGATGGGTGGGTTGGAAATACGCGCACCTTCATGGATGAAACATCCGATCAATGCGTTGCAGATGAGCGCAGAGAAAATAAAATATTCGAATAACAATAAGCATATTCATGGATTGATTGCCCGCTACCACAAACGACTATTGGGTTATCGAGAAGCTGAAAACACAGAAAACAAAAAAGAAAAAGCGTTAGGTGTGATTCATGAGTTGAGTTTGGGAAAACAGCACAAAGATGTGTTGTTACAAATGCAGCAAGAATTCGACAATAGCGAGGATTCTGAAGTTTGGCGTAAGTGTGCTGATAGCGCATACGAGTTGGGACGGCAGGACGCTGATCCTGCTTGGTTGGAAATAAGCATAGCGGCTTACCAGCAAACATTAACATACATGGTGAAAATGCCTACTGAATACTGGGAGGGATTCTATCCATTTTTTGGGGCAGAAATTCAAAACAAGCTGGGCGATGCACTTCTGGTATTGGGCGAACGAGGAGGTAATGAAAATCTTTTCAAGCAGGCGCTGGACGCGCATACAAAAGCTCTTGAGGTATTCTCTCGTGTGAAGACACCAAAAGAATGGGCGAAAACGCAAAACAAACTAGGAATTGCACTCTATAGTTTGGGTAGGCAGAAGAATGATAAAAGCCTACTCGATCAGTCGCAGGAAGCTTTTGAAGAGGCTTTGAAGGAATTTACACATGAAAAATCGCCTGTGGATTGGGCGAAGACGCAAAATAACTTGGGCAATTTATATCGAAAGTTTGGGAAATTAGAAGAGTCTGTTTCTTTATTCGAAAAAGCACTGGAAATATTTAGTCCAGAAGTAACACCGGATGATTGGGCAAAAACTCAAGGAGATTTAGGTATTACGAGGCTTCGTTTAGGTCAGCAGAGAAAAGACTCAATGGAGCTTAAGAAGGCAATGATTGCTTGTGAAAATGCACTAAAAGTTTATGACAATAAAAAGATGCGTGTGAGTTGGGCAAAAACCCAAAGCGGTTTGGGTAACGTGTTACTTACACTTGGTGAATTCGAGCAAGATATAACTTCGCTTCAGCAGGCAGAAACAGTGCTTGAGCTAGCCTTAGGGGTGCGTACCGTTGAGCATATGGATGTGGATAACAAAAAAACATTGGCTCTGTTGGAGAGAACAAAAAATGCTTTGAACAAATTTCGAATTCAAACCGGAGCATCCGAACATCGCGCGTGAGTGGTCGCGGGCAGTTGCCCATGCGTGACGCGAAAGATGAACGGAGGCCAGCACTGTTATCCCCTGAATAACCAGCCCGCTGTGTGCGGGAAATTCACCCTCTCCCCAGCCCTCTGATGAAACTACTAGCCATTCGACTAAGCTGGCAAACAACGCCAGCAAGTCGCTGGTTATCCCGCAAGCGGGAGAGGGGGTGAAAGCGATGGGTTTACGCCAGCCTCCTGTGCTGATGATTCGCCGTGTCTGCATCGTGCGTCGCGATGCGGTTGTGTGCGGCGGTTGCGCGAGTGGCGGACTTTATGGGCTGGTTTGATGTGTGTCAATGCGCGCGGATGGCGATTTTGCACTATTTTGAATAGTGCACTTGACGGGAAGCCAATAAATACGGGCATCTACAGCGAGTGTATGACGTAGATCGCCTATTGACGGGCGTTCCCGTGATGTTTGGTATTTGAACCTAAAAAACTCAGTTGAAGCTGAATACTCTGAAAATCCAAAGCGTTACGCCGACAGTGTAGGTGCGCATTCATTCGCACATAACACGTTGAGCGGGCGAATAAATTCGCCCCTACAACCCCCTCAACTGCGTTTTCTAGGTTGAAATACTGTGCGGAGTTGCAATGCCGGTGTGGCTGGCGCGCAAGAGTGTTATTGAATTTGCCCGAGCAGTTGTTTGATCTGTGCGTGCAACTCGGGCAGGTCGTTGTAGATGGTTTTCCACACCAATTCCAGGTCAACTTTGAAGTAACCGTGCGCAACGCGGTTGCGCATGGCATAGACCACGCTCTACGGAATTTCGGGGTGGGCTGCGGCGAATGCGGCGTGGTGGTGTTCGATGTTGTGCGCCGCTTCGCCGATGATTTCAAAGTTGCGTATCACTGCGTCTTGCGTTTTTTGATCTTGCAGAAAAGTGATTTCGTCGGTATCGGCTAGGTAGCTGTCAATGCGCTCGATCGCTTCGACGATATGGCCGAGATAATCCGGGATGCGCTGGATGTCGGTTTTGCTCATACCGAGATTGCTTCGGAGATGACTTGGACTCGGAATTTATCGGGCAGGGCGTTTGGGGTGAGTACATCCACGCTGAGGTTAAGCAGTCGGGCGATTTCAACTTGTATCTTGGCGATGTCCATCAGCGTGGTTTCCGCAGTCGGTTCTACCAGCAGATCGAGATCGCTGTCCCCGGTGTCTTTTCCGTGCATCACAGAGCCGAACACGCGCACGTTGGTGACGCGGTGGCTGAGTGCGATGCGACGGATTTCATCGCGGTGTTGTTGTAGTGCCAGAGAAGGGCGCATGGTTTGTTCCTTTGGCGGCATTATAGCCAAGGTGAGGTGGCCTTAGTGCGTCGTAATCTGCTGAAACAATTTCAACCTGCGCTCGTCAATTTTCCCCTCCGCCGTTGCTTTGCGTATCGCGCAATCGGGTTCGTGCGAGTGGGTGCAGTTGGCGAAGCGGCAGTTGCCGAGGTGGGGCAGGAATTCGGGGAAGCTGCGTTCGATGGCGGCGAAGTCGAGGTGGTGCAGGCCGAACAGTTGTACGCCGGGGCAGTCGATGAGGTGGCTTTGGCTGTTTAGGTGATACAGCTTGGCGTGGGTGGTGGTGTGTTTGCCGGAGTCGAGTACGGTGGAGATTTCGCGCGTGGCGGCGCGCGCGTCAGGGATGAGGGCGTTGAGCAGGGTGGATTTGCCCATGCCGGATTGGCCGACCAGCACGCTGGTGTGGCCTTGCACGTAGGGCAGCAGCGGCGCGATGTTTTGTTTGGCGGAGAGTTCCAGCACGCGGTAGCCGATTTTGCCGTAGGGCGCGAGTTGCGCGCGGGCGGCGGCGATCTGTGGCAGGTCGCATTTGTTGAGCACGATGAGTGTGGAAAGATTTTGATCGTGCGCGGCGAGCAGGCAGCGCGCCAGCAGTTCGTCGTTGAACGAGGGCTCGGTGGCGACGACGACGATGATTTGCGTGACGTTGGCGGCGATGAGTTTTTGTTTAAACGCGTCGGAGCGGTAGAGCAGGGTGGTGCGCGGCGCGATGCGGTCGATGACTCCTTGGCCGTCGCCGGTACGGGTGACTTCTACGTTGTCGCCGCAGGCAACTTCGCTTTTTTTGCCGCGCGGGACACATTCCAGAATTTCGCCGTCAGGTAATTCGGCCAGATAGTGGCGACCGAAGGCGGCGATGATTTGGCCTTGCAAGGATGGATTAGCCACGGATTATTTTGAGCCGGTGTTAGTCCCTCTCCCGCAAGCGGGAGAGGGGTTGGGGAGAGGGTATTGGATCAGAATTGGCTTGATGAGGAAACTCACAACCCCTCTCCCCCATCCCCTCTCCCGCCAGCGGGAGAGGGGAGCAAGACGAAGCCGATTCTGTCCGCTTCGCGGAGTATTTTTATTGCTGGATTCCGGCCTGCGCCGGAATGACGGAGATGCGGGAATGACGGTGGTGCTCAAAGCTTGAATAACGCATCCACTTTCGCGGCGCAGATGAAGTCGTTTTCGGACAGGCCGCCGATGGCGTGGGTGGAATATTCGACGTGGCATTTGTTGTAGCCCACGGTCATGTCGGGGTGGTGGTCTTCGCGGTGGGTCATCCAGGCCACGGCGTTGACGAAGGCGAGCACTTGATAATAGTTGTTGAACTCGAAGGTTTTGCCGATGTGGTTGTCGCTCATTTCCCAATCGTCGAGTTGTTTGAGCAGGGCGCGCGCTTCAGTCTCGGTCAGCGGCGGCACGCCGCCTTCGCAGGGTTTGCATTGTTTGTTGTTCAGGTCGCAGACGGTTGCCATGTTGGCCTCACTTGAAGTGGTAATAGGTTTGGTTCAGATGCGCGGCGAGGTCCAGCTTCTCCTGCATCGTGAGTTGTTTGCCGATCGCGCCGGAGCATTGTTCCATTTGCACGATCAGGTTGTCGGCGCTGTTTACGCGGCGGTTGATGCGGGTGAATATCGCGCTGCCGTCACCGCCCAATTTACCGATGTGGCAACTGCTGCATTCGTATTTGAGAAAAAGTTTTTGGCCGTTGGTGGCGTTGCCGTCGGCGAATGGGGCGGCGTGTGCTGTGCTGGCGGCAAACAGAAGCAGAAAGAAATAGTTTTTCATTTGCGTTCTCCTAGTTGTTGAAGGTGCGCGATGCGGATGGGCGCGGGCGGATGTGATTCGTAGAAGCTAGCGTACAACGGATCGGGGGTCAGTGTCTTGGCGTTGTCCTGAAATAGTTTGACTAGCGCGTTCACCAGTTCGCGTGAATCGGTGTGTTGCGCGGCGTAGGCATCCGCCTCGAATTCGTGTTTGCGCGAATAAGCCGAGGCGACAGGGTGCAGCAGGAAGGTGAACACCGGCAGCGCCATAAAGAACAGTAGCAGGGCGGTGGCGGTGGATTGGGTGGTGACTCCCATGCCGAGATAGAACCACTCGGCTTGCATCAATTGCGCCAATAACCACAAGAAGCCGAGGCTGATGGCGAACGTGAAGGCGATACGTTTGAACACATGATGGCGTTTGAAATGCCCCAGCTCGTGCGCCAGCACTGCGTCCACTTCGTCCGGCGTGAGGCGTTGCAGCAGCGTGTCGAAAAACACGATGCGTTTGGTTTTGCCGAAGCCGGTGAAGTAGGCGTTGCCGTGTGTGCTGCGTTTGCTGCCGTCCATCACGAACAGGCCGCTGGCGGCGAAGCCGCATTTTTTCAGCAGCGCTTCGATGCGCGTTTTCTGTGCTTCGTCCTGCATCGGCTCGAATTTGTTGAACAGCGGCGCGATGTAAGTCGGGTAGATGAACAATATCAGCAGATTGAAGGTGACCCACACGCCCCACACGTACAGCCACCACAACTCGCCCATGCGCCCCATCAGCCACAACACGCCCAGCAACAATGGCAAGCCGAGCACCAGCCCCAGCAGCAGCCCCTTGAGCGCATCCTGCACGTACAGTTTGAGCGTCATTTTGTTGAAGCCGAAACGCGCTTCGATGTTGAACGTGCTGTACAGATCGAACGGCATTTCCAGCGCCGCTTGCAGTATCAGCACCGCAACAATCAGCACGGTGCCCTGTAGCAGCACGCTGTCGAACGTGGCGGACGACCAGTCGCTCAGCCACTGAATGCCGCCGCCCAGCGTGAAAGCCAGCAGCAGCGCAACCTCGAATATCACCGTCAAAAAGCCCAGATGCAGCAGGGCGCGGGTGTAGTCGGCGGCTTTCTGGTGGGCGGCGAGTTCGACTTTTTCGCGGAAAGCGGCAGGTACTTGGTCGCGGTGGGCGGCCACATGATGGAGCTGGCGATATGCCAGCCACAGCTTGATAACCATGTTGGAAAACAGGGCGGAAACGAAAAGGGCGGAGAATTGGGATGCGGTCATGGATGTTGGTAGTGCGGCATTGCCGTGCGACAATGCGCCAGATTTTTAACAGGAAGAACTCCGACAGATTATGGCACAAAACCAAAACAACCTCGTCTGGATAGACATGGAAATGACAGGGCTTTTCCCCGACACCGACCGCATCATCGAAGTGGCGCTGGTTATCACCGACAACGAACTCAACACCGTGGCCGAAGCGCCGGTGCTGGTGGTGCATCAGCCCGCCAGCGTGCTCGACGCGATGGATAAATGGAACCAATCCACCCACGGCAAATCCGGCCTGATCGACAAGATCAAACTCTCCACGCTGGACGAAGCCACGGTGGAAGCGCAGATGCTGGAATTCCTCAAAGAGTATGTGCCTATCCGCACCTCGCCCATGTGCGGCAATTCCATCTGCCAGGACAGGCGCTTCCTCGCGCGCTGGATGCCGAAGATGGAAGACTATTTCCACTACCGCAATCTGGACGTGAGCACGCTGAAGGAATTGGCGAAACGCTGGAAGCCGGAAGTGGCGAGCGGCATCAAGAAACACGGCAAGCACGAGGCGCTGGCGGACATTTACGAGTCCATCGCCGAGATGAAGCATTACCGCGATAATTTTTTAAAACTTTAGGAGCGAGTCGTTAGTCGTTAGGCGCTAGGCGTTAGTTAAACCAATCCGCGCAGCGGACAAATCCAACTAGCGACTACCGACTAACGACTACCAACTAAAAAACATGATGAAGCGTTTCTTCCAACAGCGTTGGCATCAGTTGGGCGTGCAGGAAAAACTGCACCTGCTGATTCAAGGTTCGCTGATTGTGTTGTTCGTTATTTCGACCAACTGGGTGATCGAACGTTTCGAGCAACAGATCATCGCGCACGCCGAGCAGCGCGCTTACGAAACGGCGGACGGCCTCATCAACGGCATGAATTTGCTGATGCTGACCGGCGCGGTGTCCGAGCCGGCCAACCGCACGCTGTTGCTGGAAAAGATGCGCCAGTCCGAAGGCATGCATGAGTTGCGTATCGTGCGCGGCGATTCGGTGGTGAAGCAATTCGGTTCCGGCTTGCCGGAAGAGCAGGCGCAGGACGAGTTGGATAGAAGAGTGCTGAGTAGCGGCAAACCCGCTTCCCAGCTTTACGAATCGGACGAACATCCGCCGGTATTGCGCGTGGTGGTGCCGTTTATCGCGCTGGAGAATTTTCGCGGAACGAATTGTCTGAGCTGCCACGCCGCGCAGGCGGGCAGCGTGAACGGCGCAGCCAGCGTCACTATCGACTTGAGCAAAGATGTCGCCGAGCTGGTCGCGCTCAAAAAGAGTTTATGGCTCGGACATCTGGTGATCCAGGTAATCCTGTCGCTACTGATCTGGTTGTTCGTGCGCAAAGTGATCACGCGCAACATCGAGCGGCCAATCAAAAAATTGCAGTTGGCGATGCACGAGATACATCGCAGCAACGATCTTTCCAAGCGCGCCGACGTGAATGTGAACAATGCCGATGTCGGCGAAATGGCGCGCGACTTCAACGCGCTACTGGAGAGTTTGGAGCGCGCCAACGAGCGCTTGGAGCTGTTCGCCAAAATGTTCGAGAACAGCGGCGAGGCTATCCTCATCACCGATGCGTACAGCAAGATCGTTACGGTGAATCCCGCGTTCGAACAGATCACCCAGTATTCGTTGGCCGAAGTGGTCGGCAAAGATCCGAAACTGCTCAGTTCCGGCAAACAGAGCGCCGAGTTTTACGCGGCGATGTGGCATTCCATCGAGGTCACCGGTCGCTGGTGCGGTGAAATCTGGAACCGGCGCAAGAGCGGCGAGATTTATCCCGAGTGGCTGTCCATAGGCGCGGTGAAAAACACCCACGGGCAGACCATCAATTACATTTCCTCGTTTTCGGACATCACCAAACGCAAAGTTGACGAGCAACAGATTAAATTTCTGGCGCATTTCGATTCGCTGACCAAACTGCCCAACCGCGTGTTGTTCGCGGACCGGCTGCGTCACGCGCTGGTCAAGGCCAATCGCAACAAAACTAAAGTCGGCTTGATGTTCCTCGATCTGGATAATTTCAAAACCATCAACGACACGTTGGGGCATCTGGCGGGCGACCAGTTGCTGCAATCGGTTGCGGAACGTTTGCTGGCCTGCGTGCGCGAATCGGATACGCTGTGCCGCCAGGGCGGCGACGAATTTTTGATTCTGCTGGAAGAGATCGGTTCCGCCCAGGATATCGAACGAGTAGCGCACAAAATCATGGTGGAAATGTCCAAGCCGCATCGGGTGGCCGAGGTGGATAGAACCATCACCTTCAGTATCGGTGGCGCGCTTTATCCCGACGATGCGGTGGAAGCCGAGGCGCTGATCCAGTGCGCGGATACGGCCATGTATCAGGCCAAGGAAAACGGGCGCAATAATTTCATTCTGTATTCATCGAGTCGTTAGTTTGGAATCGTTAGTCGCTAGTTGTTGTCGTTTCGCGGTTTTGCTTTTAACTAAAAACTAACGTCTAACGACATAATGATTATTTCCAAACATTTGCTGGTCGATATTTCCGCCCACGGTTACGGCCATGTCGCGCAGACCGCGCCGGTGGTCAATGCGCTGGCGCAACGATTTCCTGGTCTGCGCGTCACGCTGCGTTGCGCTGCCCCCATTTCTCTCCTCAAGCAACGCTTCACCTGCGAATTCAATCACGTTCCAGTCGCACTCGATTTTGGCATGGCCATGTTCGATGCGGTGGAAGTTGATGTGCCGCGCAGCCTCGCGGCCTATCGTGAATATCACCGCGATTGGAATAACAAGGTGGCGCGCGCCGCGCAACAGATGAGCGAACTTCAACCAGATTTGTTGCTGGCCAACGTGCCCTATCTTTCGCTGGCCGCCGCTCACGTCGCGGGGATTCCTGCTGTGGCGATGTGTTGCCTGAACTGGGCGGACATCTACCGCCACTACGCGCCGCACGATGCAGAGAGTCACGCCATTCATGCGCAAATTCTGGATGCGTACCTCAGTGCGCAAACCTTCCTCAAAGTGCAGCCGACCATG
>JAGVNQ010000089.1 GCA_020053195.1 Sideroxydans sp. | reverse complement strand
TCCTTGAGAAAATTGTCCGGCGGCAGATCGTCCCAATCGACTTTCAACGCGTCCAGTGCCGACAAAGGAAAACCCAGAAAAGTAGCAAGCCCGGACGGGCTCAACACGCCGAAACCGTGGCTCTTCACGGCATCGGCAAGATGCGATGGATCGGTGTAAGTGGGAGAGAGATGGGCGATAGTCATAATATTTTTTCATAGGGCAGAAATTTCGTGTTACACCGTTTGCACAAGCAAAATCCTTCACGAATCGGGCTGGCATATTAGCCACATTGACCCCACAATAAAAGCGGAAATCATGGACACACCCGACCACACACCAGCCCCCGTCACGCTGGGTCAGGCATTCCGCTACTGGCTCAAGCTGGGACTCATCAGTTTCGGCGGGCCTGCCGGACAAATTGCCATGATGCACCACGATCTGGTCGAGAAAAATCGCTGGATTTCCGAGAAGCGGTTTTTGCACGCGCTCAACTATTGCATGCTGTTGCCCGGCCCAGAGGCGCAACAGCTCGCCACCTACATCGGCTGGCTGATGCACCGCACTTGGGGCGGCATCATCGCGGGCACGCTGTTCATTTTGCCTTCGCTGTTCATCCTGATCGCGCTGTCGTGGATTTACATCGCGTTCGGCGACGTGCCGCTGGTGGCCGGATTGTTTTACGGCATCAAACCCGCCGTTACCGCCATCGTCGTGGGCGCGGCATTGATCGGTTATTTCGGCGGACGTTTTGCACCGGATAAATTCACCAGCGGCGGCGGACACGGCAAAGCGAATAAATCTTTCGGCGCGGCGCTGATCGACGATGACACGCCCCCCCGCCGCACGCGATCTTTAACTGGATGCATTTGATGCGCATTCTGGCGGTCGGCGCGTTGCTGTGGTGTGTGCCAATGGCGCTGCTCACTTTGAGTTACGGCTGGGAGCACCCGCTCACGCAAATGGGCTGGTTCTTCACCAAAGCCGCGCTGCTCACGTTCGGCGGCGCGTATGCGGTGTTGCCTTATGTGTATCAGGGCGCGGTGAGCCATTACGGCTGGCTCACCGCGCCGCAAATGATGGACGGCTTGGCGCTGGGCGAAACCACGCCCGGCCCGCTCATCATGGTGGTGGCCTTCGTCGGCTTCATCGGTGGCTACACCCACGCCTTGTTCGGCGCGGAAAATTTATTTCTGGCCGGCGCGGTCGCCGCCACGCTGGTGACCTGGTTCACCTTCCTGCCCTCGTTTCTGTTCATCCTCGCGGGCGGGCCGCTGGTGGAAAGCACGCACAACGAACTGAAATTCACCGCACCGCTCACCGCCATCACCGCCGCCGTGGTGGGCGTGATTTTGAATCTGGCCTTGTTCTTCGGCTATCACGTGTTGTGGCCGCAAGGCTTCGCGGGCATGTTCGATTGGGTGTCCGCGCTGATCGCGCTGGCGGCGACCATCGCCTTGTTCAGCTATCAATTGGGCGTGATCCAGGTGATTGTGGCGTGCGCGGTGGCGGGGTTGCTGCTGCGGATGTTGGCTTAGTATTCGGAGCGGAAAGCAAATTTTTACGCCCATGATGCCCGCAAGGTATATGCTGTCGGGGCTTGAACTGAAACTATCCGGTACTGGAAACCTATTTTGAAAGCTATTCTGCAATATCTGAAGACCAACGGTGAACGCCTCGACACCGAAATCGCCGAAGCGGTGGGACTCCCACTGGCCAAGGTGCGCACGCAATTAAACGAACTCGCCGAACAGCGCGAAGTGATGATTTGCCATTCGACCCGCTTCGAAAAAGGCAAAAAAATCGAAGGCATGAAATGCCGTCTGGCCGGGTTCATTCCGCCCGCCGCACCGGGACGCAAATCGAAATCGCAGTTGAAGTTGTCCTAGTTTTCTCCCTCCGGTTAAGGCCGCCTCTAAAAATTCAAAGTTCTAAGCAAGACAAGGCGCGAACAAAAAATTGCGACGCAGCATATGATGGATATGTAAGGAGTAATTTTTTGTGAGCAACGCAGTATTGCGACGAAATTTGGATTTTTAGAGGTGGCCTAACGCCATGGCGCGCCGCATCCATTACCACGTCTATGTAATCGAACTATCGAAAGACGTGCTGTACGAAGCCAAGTTCAAGAAGTGCAACCCGCAATACCTCCCCGGCAAGCCTTGCGTTTACGTGGGCATGACCGGGCTTGACCCCGACCTGCGCTTCGACAAACACAAAGCGGGAATTCAATCCAACCGTTACGTCAAACAATACGGCCTGCATTTGCTGCCCGACCTGTATGAAGCGTTCAACCCGATGAGCTACGACGAAGCCTGCGACAAGGAAGTTGAAGTGGGCATTGATTTGCGCGAGGCGGGGTTCGGGGTGTGGCAGGCTTGAAGCGCCTTTTGGATTAAAGTAACCGAACCTCGGTTTTTATTCCTTTGGGAGCGGACTTTTTCAGTTGCTCGTCAAAAGTGGCAAATATTCTGCAGTTATGACTTGAGGCCAAATGCAGGGCATCGGCGAAATCCATGCCGGACTCGCACCATTGCAAAGCCTGAGTCACTGCCAAAGGTTGTTCGATTTCGACGTTGCCAAGCCCGCTCAGCTTGCGGAAAGCGCTCACCACAACTTCTCGTTCAAGCCGATACAAACGCCGCAACACCCATTCGGTTTCCAGCAACACCGTTTTGGGGATATAGATAGCTTCTTTCTTGAATAATGCTGCCGCACGTTTTGTCTGCCCGGCATCATCTCCAGTGAGCAAACGCACCAATACGTTGGTATCAACCGCGTGCATGGCGAGCCGTTATTTCTGCCGTGATGGCCTTATCCATATCCGCCACACTGTGCGTTTTTCCCGCATAACCCGTGCAGCCGATAACTTCGTCCAACGTGGTCGCCGGGACCGATTTGATCGGGCGCAGCAACACACCTGCGCTGGTGTTCTCGACAGAAAACTCAAGCCCAGCTTTCCACTGGTTGGACGCACGTATCGCCGCAGGCAGAATCACCTGCCCCTTGCTGGATAGTTTTGTGGTTTCCATGTAACACCTCTCAAGGTAAGAAATTAGTAAGACATGCTAGGACAAAAACCGGCTTGGCGCAATGATGGGTTGCTGCGTGTTATTAAAAACAGTCAGGCCTCCAACCAAAAAATTAGTAAACTGACCATTCCAAATTTCGCCCCCCATTTAGCTCATGCCTCCCATCATCACCGCCACCCACCTAGTCAAACAATATCCCGGCGTATTGGCCGTCGCGGGCATAGACCTCGCCATTCCGCAAGGCATCTGCTTCGGCTTACTCGGCCCCAACGGCGCGGGCAAGACCACCACCATCGAGATGCTGGAAGGCATCCAACAACAAACCGGTGGCACGGTGCTGTACAAAGGCGAGCCGCTGGGCGCGCGCTACCGCGAGGAAGTGGGTATCCAATTTCAGCACACCGCGTTGCAGGAATTTTTGACGGTGCGCGAAACGCTGGAATTATTTGAACGGCTGTATCACCGCACGCTGCCCAT
The DNA here is from genome assembly GCA_020053195.1 of Sideroxydans sp. Lineage (GTDB taxonomy): Bacteria > Pseudomonadota > Gammaproteobacteria > Burkholderiales > Gallionellaceae > Sideroxyarcus. Next base: position 11,979 of record JAGVNQ010000089.1, on the reverse strand, counting down.
CGCCGAGTTGATCGAATTGTGTTCGCTGGCGGATATTCTGGAACGCGACACGCGCAAATTGTCCGGCGGTCAGCGCCAGCGTTTGCTGTTGGCGCTGGCATTAATCAACGATCCAGAATTGATCTTTCTGGACGAACCGACCACCGGCCTCGACCCTCAGGCGCGACGCAATTTCTGGGACTTAATCAAGCTGGTCAAATCGCGCAACAAGACCATCGTACTGACCACGCACTACATGGAAGAAGCGTATGCGCTGTGCGACGAGATCGCCATCATGGACAAAGGCAGCATCGTCGCGCAGGGCACGCCCGAGCATTTGCTGGCGGAACATTTCGGCGATGTGGTGTTGCAGATTCCCGCCGCTGACAGCGGCAGCAAGCTAGCCGAATTGGGACTGAATGCGATGCCTGCCGGAGAGTTGCTGGAAATCAGAACCAACCGCCTGCACCACACGCTGCAACTGATGATGGACAACGGAGTCAATCTGGATCGCCTGCGCATTCGCGCGTGGACGTTGGAAGATTTATTCATCAACGTGACTGGAAAGAAGCTCAACCCATGAAACTAAAAAACATCATTGAGCCACGGATGAACACAGATGAAACACGGATGAACACCAACTTAATCGGTAATTATGTGCGCACCATTCAGGCGAGCCACCCCCTTGCTTAACGCACGATTTTATCTGTGAAAATCCGTGTTCATCTGTGGCTAATAAAGGTTTTTAAAATGAAAAAATTTCTCGCAGTCCTGCACGCCCGCAACATGGAATTCCTGCGCGACCGTTCCGCCTTGGCGTGGAATCTCGCCATGCCGTTCATGCTGGTGATCGGGCTAGCGTTCACCTTTTCCAGCGGCAATAAAGACCTGTACAAAATCGGCCTCATCGGCGGCAGCGAAAAATTGCACATCGTCGCCCCGACACTGCAAGCGACCCAGCACCTCCAGTTCATCCCCTACGACGACCTGAACACGGCACTCGGCAAAGTGGAACACCATCAAATGGACATGCTGATCGACGTGAGCGGCGCGCCAAAATATTGGGTGAATTCCAGTTCGCCCAACGGCTATCTGTTGGAACGCATCGTGTGGGGTGCGGAAGGGAAAAACTTCGAGCGGCAGCTGGTGCAAGGCGCGGAGATTCGCTACGTCGATTGGTTTTTGCCCGGCATCCTCGGCATGAACATGATGTTCGCCTGCCTGTTCGGCGTAGGTTTTGTGATCGTGCGCTACCGCAAAAACGGTTTTCTCAAACGCCTGAAAGCCACGCCGCTGGGCGCGTTCCAGTTCCTGTTCGCGCAACTGATCTCGCGCCTGTTATTGATAATGGTCATCACCACCATCGTCTATTCCGGCTGCAACCTGTTCATCGAATTCAACATGCAAGGCTCGTACTGGACGCTGCTTCTAGTCACCACGCTGGGCGCAATGAGCATGATCGCCATCGGCCTGCTCATCGCCTCGCACACCGCCAGCGAAGAACTGGCGGGCGGTCTGCTCAACCTGCTGACGTGGCCGATGATGTTGTTATCCGGCGCATGGTTCTCGCTGGAAGGCGCGCAAATCTGGGTGCAAAAACTGTCGCTGATTTTCCCGCTAACCCACATGATCTCCGCCGCCCGCGCCATCATGAACGAAGGCGCAACCCTGTCCCAAGTAATGCCGCATGTACTGGTGCTGTCGCTAATGAGCGTGATATTTATTGCGGTTGGGGCGTATGTGTTTAAGTGGGAGTGAGATGGGCTGGACTGTATGGGCGGGGGAGATAATTCAAGATTGGCATCCTAAAAGGAGTTGGTAATGAAAAGTGGACGGGGAAAGCACTGATCTGGATAAGCAATGACAGAAGCCGAACCTCCTCAAGCCGCCAGCGAATCCCCCGTCAGCGAAACATTCAGCACCACGTCTTCCCACGGCACATAAACTTTCCCCTCGTCATCCCGCGCCAAGAGTTCAAGTTCCAGCAGTTTGCGCACGTCGCGATGGACGTTCGAGTAGTTGCGCCCCATCTCTTTGGCTAAGGCGTACACACTGAGCGCGCCGAGTTGTTTGGAAGCTTCGATCACTTGCATGCGCGCGGGTGTGAGGTCTGAAAACAGGCTCGCCATCGAATCAAAATCGAGGTGGTAATCAGCGGAGACGGGTTTGCCTGCATCGGCTCGCTTGGCTGCGCGCAAGGCGCGCGCTTGGGAATTTTTCCAGCTGGTCAGTTCAATAATCGCTTTCATTTTTACCTCCTGAAAGGCGGATGACATCCGCCTCAAAATCCATAATCAATTGTTCCAACGTGGTAAACGAATAGGCTTGCTGGCGTTCGTTTTTACCCAGATGTCTATGGTCGCCCTTGCCTGATTCGTTGTCATAACGCACCACCGTTTCACCATTCTGGCCGCAGTACAGCCGATATTTGAAGTGGTGCGAACAGCCACGCACAGGAGCGGGAACAACCCAGACAATCCGCTCGATCAGCGCGTTGCCTTTGCGTACCCTGTCTTTAATGACGAGCTGCGTTACCATATATGGCATTCTAGCAATATATTGCCAGCAGGCAATAGCCCAAGAAGGAAGGCGCGATTTTGCCGAGTAGCGGTCATTTTCTGGGAGGGGCTATTTGATTTGATAGAACTGCTCGCAGAAGCGCATGAATACTGGCTTCCCAACACACTACCCGAAGATGCCCGTCAATACTGGCTCTTCAGGCAATGCCTTTGCACATCAAGCATTGGCGCGGCTTGCGGGGATGCAAGCGCTTTAAAACCTCAGTGACTGCCCACCGACAAATGCAAGCGCGTCCTGATATGCGCCAGCAGATGGTTGGGATGTAGTACGGCCAGCGTTGGTAGTTCGATGCCGTCGAGGGTGTTCTTAGCGACCAGTCCCAGTTCGGTTTCGCCTTCGACGATCAGGCGACGGCTGAAGAACAGGGTGTCTGGGTCTTCGCGGCGGGTGGCTAACAAGTAAAAATCGTGTGCGGTGGCGCAGAGGGTCAGGTCGGGCGTTTTGCCTTGCGCGGCGGTGGCGGAGAAACCGCTGGCGCTGATGGTGAAGTGCAGGCGCAGTCCGGCATCGGTGACGTGGATGGCGATGCGTTTGCCGTACAGCGCTGCTAGGTCGCCGTGGCGGATGACATCGGCCAGCACCAGATCGAGCACGCGGCTGAACACGAACGACGGCGGCCATGCGGGCAGGCGTTCGATCAAACGGCTCAACGGGCGCGGAAAAGTGAATGCTGGCTGGTTCATGTTGACTCCTTGTGTAAACCCAAAAAACTAAATTCTAGCCACAGAGATCACAGAGTACACAGAGAAAGATGAGCTACTTCTACATTTCCAGCTTCACTCAAAAAGTGAGTCGCTCTCGTGAAAATCCGTTTGTTTTTCTCTGTGCCCTCTGTGTCCTCTGTGGCTAAAATGTTGTTGAAGTTGATTGTTCAATCCCCGAAACTCCATGCCAGTAACCATCACACGGCGCATCGAATAAATACGGTTTGAGTGCGGATTGTGCCTCGGTCGCGCTGATTTCGCCATGCAACATTTTCCAGTACAGCTCGGCCACTTGCCCGGTGTTTTCCGGTTGCGGGCTGATGCGCACTACATCTACACCGAGTTGTTGCATGTCGGCGAGTTCGGCGATTAAGTTGTGGATACTGGCGGATTGGGTTTGCGTACCGTTCAAGGCGAGGAAGGGTTTTCCTTCGCGCGTGTTAAGTCTGATGCCGCCGGGGTGCTCCAGGCATTTGAAGCGGCAGTCGTCTTTGGGCAGGTTGTAGTGGCGCGCGGTGAAACAGCGCGACGAGAAAGCCAGCGGCAGGCGGCCATAGACGAATACTTCGGTTTGCAGGTTGGCGGGTTTCTGCGCCAGCAATTCCTGCAACAGCGTGCGCGATTGTTCGACCGGCAACACCCAGCGTATTGCGCCCTGCTCCGCCAAAATTTCCAGCGTTGCACCGTTGTAGGTGTTGAGATGCGGCCCGGCCACGAAAGGTCGTCCGCCGCACAAACGCACCGCGCCCATGTCGTTGGCTTCGATGGCGAAGCGGGCGTTGTTGGCAAAGCGACGCAGCGCTTTGAGGTCGGATTCGGACTCGATCAGCGCCTGCGTGGACAACACCACTTCCTTGCCTGCGGCGGTCAGTTGTTCCGCCACGTCCAGCCAGTCGTCCAGACTCATTTCGTGGCGGCGCGAACACACCACTTCGCCCAGATAAACGATGTCCACCGGCCAGTTGGCGGCTTGCGCATAAAACTCGCGCACCGCTTTGCGCGGCCAGTAGTAGAGGATGGGGCCCAGAGAGATTTTCATGATTGCGATGATCTTAAAAATAACTTAAAAAATTCAAACTTCGTCATTCCCGCGAAGGCGGGAATCCAGCGGCTTTATCAAACATGCTTTTGGGCTTTGTCCTTGCTGCGCAAGGGCGTTTTATTGTCTGGATTCCCGCTTTCGCGGGAATGACGGTCGTTTCTATTTCCACGGACGGTGGTAAGCGCCCAAGGTATGTTGCTGCCCCTCGGAGAGTTTGCCCAGTTGCGCCATCCACGCCGGTGACACGGCGTAGTTCGCGGCATCGCGTTTGGCGGAATCAATCGCGGCGCGCCAGACGCGGGTGACTTGTTCGACATAAGCCGGGCTGCGCTGACGACCTTCGATCTTGATCGCGGCGATGCCCATGCGCAACATCTCGGGCAGCATTTCCAGCGTGTTGAGACTGGTCGGTTCTTCCAGCGCGTAATAGGTGGAATCCTGCACTTCGAAGCGACCTTTACATAGCGTCGGGTAGCCCGCGTTTTCGTCCGCGCCATACCGGTCCAGCAACACGCCGTTCAAGCGCGACTCCAAGCCTTGCGGCGTTTGTTTCCAGCTCACCGCTTTGGCCGGGGAACACACCCCGGCGGTGTTCGGCGATTCGCCAGTGGCGTAGGAAGACAGCACGCAGCGCCCTTCCACCATCACGCACAAGCCGCCGAAGCCGAACAACTCAATTTCCACCGGCGTATTTTTGATGACGTGCTCCACCTGCGCCAGCGACAGCACGCGCGGCAGCACGGCGCGCTGGATGCCGAAATGTTCGTGATAAAAATTGATCGCTTCGTAGTTGGTGGCCGAGGCTTGCACGGAAAGATGCAGACGTAAATTCGGATAGGTGCGGCTGGCGTAGCGCATCAGGCCGAGGTCGGCCAGGATCAGCGCATCCACGCCCAGTTCCGCCGCATCGTCCACCGATTTTTGCCAGGTCTGCCACAGATTGGTTTGCGGAAACGTGTTCAGCGCCAACAGCACTTTGCAGCCCTTCGCGCGCGCGTAAGCGATACCTTTTTTGGCGGTTTCGGCATCGAAATTCAACCCGGCGAAAGCGCGCGCATTGGTGATGTTGCGGAAACCGAAATAGACGCAATCAGCCCCGTTATCCACAGCGGCCTTGAGCGCGGGAAAACTGCCTGCGGGGCAGACCAGTTCAAGCGACATAAAACGACTCCATCCTATTCTTAACTATTTTGTAATTATGCGATTTCTGTTTTATTCCGCGAAGCCACCACATCCCGATAAAAGCGGCTGGTATTTTTCCCGCTTTTCTTTGCCAGATACATCGCTTCGTCCGCCTGTTTGACCAGCCGGTCGGGATCAATCTCTTCATCCGGGAACAGCGAGATACCGATGCTGGCACCCACTTGAACCCGGCTTCCCATCAAGTCGAACGGCTCGGACAGTGAGGCGATAATTTTCGCTGCCACGTGCGCCGCGTTTTCATCCGACTCGATATTGCCGAGTACCAGAATAAATTCGTCGCCGCCCACCCGCGCCACCGAATCCGATTGCCGGATGGTGTCCTGCAATCTGGAGGAAACACCTTTCAACAACAAATCGCCCGCGTCGTGCCCCAGCGTATCGTTGATGACCTTGAACCCATCCAGATCGAGAAACAGCACCGCCAGCCGGTGGCTGTTGCGTTTGGCGAAGGCCACGGAATGTTCGAGCATATCCAGAAACAAGGCGCGGTTGGGCAAGTCGGTCAAATAATCGTAATGCGCCAGATGCGCGATGCGCTGTTCGGCCTGTTTGCGCTCGGTGATGTCGCGCACGATGCCGACAAAATAGCGGTGTCCGCCCAGCATCATTTCCGACGCGGACAATTCCATCGGAAACTCTTCGCCGTTTTTGCGCAGCGCCGTCACCTCGCGCCCGCGCACGCCGAGAATCTTGCTCTGCCCGGTCTGCAAATAGTGCTGAAGATAACCGTCATGCGCGCTGCGGTCCGGTTCCGGCATCAGCATCTTCAGGTTTGTCCCGATGATCTCTTGCTGCGAATAACCGAAAATTTGCTCGGCAGCAGGGTTGAAGCCGTGAATCTCCCCCAGTTCGTTAATCATGATGATGCCGTCCATCGCGTTGTGGATGATGGACTGCAACTGGTACTGGCTTTTTTCCAGCTCGCCTTTGATCTGTTTCAGGTTGGTGACCATCTGCCAGAACAATTTGACTTCGAGACCACTGGACACCCGCTTGTCGCCAAATACCTTGAACGCTTCTGCGGCGATCGAATCGTCGTGCGACAGGTTATACACGATGCAATCGGGATAATTCTTGCAGGCTTGCAGCGCCTCAACGGCATCGGTGAAAGTGGCAATGCCGTGTTTTTTTGCCAACTGGATTCCGGCGGCATCGGGATTGGAATCCGCGATCGCCACCACCATCACCAGATTGTCTTCCAGGAACATTTCCAGCAATGCGGCCCCGCCGCGCCCGGCTCCGATAATCAGCACCGGGTAACCCTGAGTCCTTTGTACCGTCATGTTCATTCCTTCAAAAAATGCAACAGCGATTGGCAACGGTGTAATTCTTGCATACTTGGCGCATGCCCGCCCACCCAAAATGGCTATTGACGCGATGCCGCGATGCGCCGCTTGCGCGCCGGCGTGAACGACCACCACGTCAGCGCCTCGCCGCCGTCCATGAAATGCACAATCGACATGAACACGTCGAGCACGCACGGATCCTGGCGCACGCCGCTGTGACGGCACAACGCCTCGTACAATCGGAACGGGTCTTGACCGACGAGTTGCTGCGGCGAACGGATACCGATCCCGCGCAGATCGGCGGCCATCGCCTTGCCGATGTTGGGCAAATCTTCCAGCTCGAACACTTTTTCGCGCTGCACTTTTTGCGGGTTCATAAATCTACAAAAACAGTAGTAGTGTTTGTAGGTGCGAAATCACCTCGAAGAGGCTTTTGCGCCTTGTGGGTGTTCGCACGCTCAGCGCGTCCAGTTCACCCGCACCAGATTCTGGTCGCGGTTGTAATGGAATTCCAGCTCGCCCTGATACGCGTGGTGCAAAGCATCGCCGATGCCGCGCGCCAGATGCACGTCGGTGGTGGTAATGACCGCGCCAACCGGCAGCTTCACGCTTTCCATCAGGCGCTGCAAAGGATGCGAAGCTTTTTCCTTCTCGGCATGGTTGTGGATCAGGTGCATGATTTCTTCTTCATGCGCCGTGAAAAATTCGCCCGCCAGCGACACATAACCCGCCGGGAATTTGTCGCGAATACGGCTGCATGCCGGGCAGGTCGTTTGGTTCGCCTTGGCCGGTTTATCCGACCATTGCCAATGTCCGGCGTGATACACCGCGCCGCAATCCTGACACAACGTCGGCTCGGGAAGTTTGCCCTTGTTTTTGTAACTGTCGTGCTGCGCTTCCTGCAACAACTGGTCGCGGCGGACAAGATGAAAACCCGGTGGATGTGTTTGGTGTGCCATGGTTGCCTCTCTGGATTTAGTTATGGGTGGATGAATTGAAGGGTTTGTAGGTGCGAATTAATTCGCACATAACTCGTCGAGCGTGCGAATAAATTCGCACCTACAAAATCCCCAGCTTTTGCGACAGTCTAAACCAACCTTTCAGATTTGATTCACTGTCGGGCGCTTCGGCGGTGGAAAATTTTGCGGTAACAACACGCTCTTGTCGGGATAAGGGTTGTTGTGCGGCTTGCAGCATCTCCAGCACGTTCACATCCGCCTCCGACGCATCGTTGCTGCGCTGTTGAATACGTGCGCGCAGCGTGGCATGCGGCGCATGCAGCGAAGCGATGGCGAACGGTGAGGACAGGGATAGCGCGAGGTGCTGAAACATCTCGCGCTCTTCCCGTCTGAGAAAAGCGGCATCCACAATCACGACAAAACCCACCGCCAATAATTCACGCGCCAATTCCAGCAGGCGCGTATATGTTTGTTGCGTGGCTTGCGCGCTGTAAATCTCCGCCCCGTGCGCATGGCTGTTGTCCAACGAACCCAGCCCGAACAGGCGCTTGCGCTCGACATCGGAACGGATGCGAATCGCGCCCAGTTGTTGTAACGCCAGTTGCGAGAACGTGGTCTTGCCCGAACCGGGCAGGCCGTGGGTGATGATTAACCCACATAATCCATTAGAGCCAAACCCGCTCCTTCCCCCTTGCAGGGGGAAGGTTGGGATGGGGGTAGAGCTGTGGAATGATAGGGTTTCTACCCCCTCCCTAGCCCTCCCCCTGCAAGGGGGAGGGGATGTTTTGACTAAGGGATAATTTGGGACTAACGCCGGACGACGCTGCGCCAGACATTGACTCGTCAACGCCAGATAACTGCGGCACGCACTTAACTCATTCGATTTTGCGCGTTGAGAAATCCCGGATTGTCCTGAGCGAATCGCGCTGACTTTAGCGCGCACCGTGGCGCGGTAGGCGAGGTAAAAACGTAACACGGCCAAGCCCGCATAATCGCCGCTCGCTTCCAGATACGCGTTGAGCAAACGCCAGGCGAATTCACCGTGATTGCGGTGCAGCAAATCCATCACGGTGAAGGCCAACTCACTCATCACGTCAACCCAGCGCAACGCGGGGTTGAACTCGATGCAATCGAACAACACGGGTTTGTCCCCGACCAACACGATGTTGCCCAGATGCAAATCGCCGTGGCATTCGCGCACAAAACCTTGGACGCGGCGCGCGTCGAACAATGGCTTGCACGCGGCAAATTCCGCTTCGGTCGCGGCCAACAACACCGCGATGTTTGCCCTATCCGCTTCGCTGTCCAGTTGCACCGCCAACTGCTCGAAGTTTTGCAGCGCCGCCGCGCGCACGGCCTCTGCCGTACCCAATTCGGACTCCGCCGCGACGCTTGGAATACTGGCGTGAAAAATAAAAATCGCGGCGGCCAAAGCGTCGATGTGTTGCGCCGTCACCCGCTCTTGCATCAGCAAGCTATCCATCAATTTCCCGGCAGGAAAACGCCGCATCCGCACCGCGTATTCGATGGCCGGTAACGCGCCGAATTGCGGCGCATCCGCGCTGCCGCCGATGGCAACGGTGTCGAGATAAATGTCGGGCGCGGTGCGCCGGTTGAGCCTGATTTCCTCGTCGCAACAAAACTTGCGCGCCGCCAATTCCGTGTAATCCAGAAACCCCAGATTCACTGCCTTCTTGATCTTGTAAACAAACGCCCCGGCCAGCAACACCCAGGAAATATGCGTCTCGATCACCCGCACGTTTTTTGCGGCGTGTGTGTAACGGCGCGGGTCGCGCAGGGCGGCGATGAGTTGTTGCTGGTTAGTGAAAGTTTTTAATGGATTGCGCATCGGTATTTGTATTTCAGAGACTCCGCAATATAGACGACCCGCAAAATTAACCAAAATCGAATCCAGAAATATTCCGAATTCTTCTTACCCTGCAAGATACCCCGTTCATGCTTTTGCCACTATGCTTAACAACTGAACAGAGTAAAATTATTTGTATGAACAAGCTGCAAAAATTATATTGGGTATTGATTATGCTGCTCGCCGTGCCGGTAGCAGAAGCGGTGACGTATGCCAATACCGCCACCACTTTCAACTGGATTGATCCCAGCACTCATGCCAAGCTGGGCCCCGTATATGGCGGCCTCTATTCGCCTTTATACAGATTTCAGAATACCGGCGGTTGCGGCACTACACCGCCCACGCTAGACGACACACTTTCCGACAACATCCCCATCGGCTTCACCTTCATGTACAGCGGGGTGAATTTCACCCAGGTGCGCGTGATGAGCAATGGCCGTTTGCAGTTCAATAACAACACAAGCTGCGGTTATGGCAGCCCGGTGACGCAACTGCCCTATCCCAATGCCACGTTGAATTACACCATGCGCATCTACGGCAACGACCTCGACCCCACCTTGCAATCCGAAGTCTCCGGCTACACCACGGTATGTACCGACAGAGCCGTTTGTTATGTCAGCTTTGCCACACTGGGCGTTGCGCCCTACCGCAGCTTCGTCGTCACCTGGAGCAATGTGCCCGAGTGGGCAGCCGGAGGCTCCACCAGCGGCAACTACAATATGCAGATCATCCTGCAAGAGAACGGCGAGTTCATTTACCAATACGGCGCGAACACGCCGGGGCCGGGCAATACCACGGCGCAGGTCGGCTGGCAGGCGAACAGCGGCGACTACGATGTGCCGGCTATCGGCTACCCTGCCAGCAACAGCGCGCTCAAGTTCTATATCGCGCGCCCGGTAGCGGAATACCGCATGGAACAAGTGAGCTGGAACGGCACGGCGGGCGAAGTGCTGGACACCAGCGGCAACGGGCGACACGGTACGGCGATTCAAGCGGGGGCGGGGGTTCGTCCGACGGAAGTGGCGGGCGGCAACGTCTGTCGCGGCGGCAGAATCGCCCACAACACCACCACAGCCGCCATCAGTGCCATCGACACCGGCATCGCCGTCCCCACCACGGTAGGCAGCGTCGGCACCATCACTTTCTGGTACAACAACGCCAGCAATACCCCAAATACCAACCGCATGTTGTTCGATGCCAGCACGGTCAACAACCGGTGGTTCTATCTCAGGCGCACCAACAACCGCGCGTTGAGCTTCCGCGTCACCGACAGCGGCAATAACAACCGCATTGTCACCACCGCCAACAACACGCTGCCGACTTCGGGCTGGTCGCATATCGCCGTTACCTGGAATTTCAACAACTTGGCCGCCGCCAACAGCGATCATTTGCAGATATGGGTGAACGGCACGTTAACCACCACCAGCGCATTTACCACCAACAACGCCATTTCAACGCAGATCAACACGCTGTATATCGGCGACAACCGCAGCGGTGTCAGTGCGGTGGCGGCATCGGCGGGCGCGCCCGCAACCGCCACCGATGCCACGCTGGACGAGTTCCGCATTTACAACTACGAAGGCGGCTTGGCATTGATCCAGCGCGACATGAATCAAGCGGGTGCCTGCCTCAGCCATTACGCCATCTCCCATGCCGGCACGGGACTAACTTGCCAGGCCACACCCATCACCCTCTCGGCGCATGATTCTTCGCACGGCTTCATCACCATGCCCAACAACACTACCATGGTTCAACTCTCCACTTCGACCGCACAAGGCGATTGGGCGTTGCTCAACGGATACGGCGTGCTCGACAATGGCACAGCCAACGACGGTGTTGCCACCTATTTATTCAACGGCGAATATCAGGCCGTGTTCGGGCTGACCCACAGCACAGCCGGGACGGTCAACATCAACGTCACCGACGGGCAAATCGTCGAAAGCGCCAGCGAAGATCCCGACCTCGTCATTTCCACCTGCTTCAGCAACTTCAACGCCTGCCACGACTACACAACCAGCCAATGTTCGGCAACCACCGGCAAACTCTACACGCGGCTGGCCGGAGTCAATTCCGGCTACGACATCGTGGCGCTGGATGCTTCTGACAATGTGGCTCCCACGTTCACCGGCAGAGCCATCGTATCGCTGATCGCGCGCACCGCAACCGGCGGTTCGCTTGATCCGCAGAACTGCTTCCTCAGCCCGGATTACACCCAAGTGCTGGACAACGCCGCCACCAACTTCACCGCAGGCCGTCTCACGCTTGCCAACAAATTAGTGCCGAACGTTTACCGCGACGCGCGCATCAAAGTGGTATGCGATGCAACCAACTGCCCGCCGCTGGGAATGACTTGGTGCAG